>CBFGPV010000003.1:0-79275 GCA_965650765.1 uncultured Burkholderiales bacterium | reverse complement strand
AGCGATGGCGGCACAGTGGCAACACTGTGCCGCTATCCTTTTGGGCACTGTCCAAACGACTGCACGAGACCGTCACCATGATCACCGTCTTCAGCCCCGACCATCGCCGCCATGCCGCCACCAAGGAGCTCTATCGCGGGCGCCTTGTCGATGCCTTCGAGAAGCCCGAACGTGCCGATGCGGTTCACCGGGCCGTGCTGTCGGCCGGCCTGGGGGAGGTGATGGCCCCGACCGAACACGGCCTGGCGCCGCTGGAGCGGGTGCATGACGCTGCCTACCTGCGCTTCCTGGCAGGCGCCTGGGACGAATGGCAGGCGCTGGGCAATGACACCGACATCCTGCCGGCCGTGTGGCCGGGGCGCACCTTGCGCATGGATGTGGCGCCCACCAACTTCGCGGCCCGCTTTGGCCGCTACGCGCTGGACAGCGGCACCCCGTTCACGGCCGGCACCTGGGCGGCGGCGCGCGCTGGCGCCGATGCGGCGCTGACCGCGCGCGACCTGGTCGAGCGTGGCGAACGGGCTGCGTTTGCGCTGTGCCGTCCGCCCGGCCATCACGCCGGGGCCGACTTCTTTGCGGGCTACTGCTTCCTGAACAACGCCGCGATCACCGCCCAGGCCTGCCTGGACCGGGGTGCAGGCCGCGTGGCCATCCTGGACGTCGACTTCCACCACGGCAACGGCACGCAGTCATTGTTCTATGACCGCAGCGACGTGCTGTTCGTGTCGATCCATGGCGACCCGACCACCGAATACCCCTTCTACCTCGGCTATGCCGACGAGACCGGCCACGGGGCGGGGGCCGGCTACAACCTCAACCTGCCGCTGCCGGCCGGCAGCGACAACGACCGCTGGTTCGGCGCGCTGGACGTTGCCTTGCAGCGGGTACAGGATCACGACCCCGACGTGCTGGTCGTCTCGCTCGGGGTGGACACCTACGTCGGTGACCCGATCTCGACCTTCCGGCTTGACCTGCCCGAGTACCAGGAGCTGGGACGACGCCTGGCCGCTTCGGGCCGCCCCACCGTGTTCCTGATGGAAGGCGGCTACGCCACGGATGCCATCGGCCGCAACGTGGCGGCGGTGCTGACGGCATTCGAGCGTGCCGCCGGGCTGCGCGGGTGAGTCCGGTGGCCGGGCCGCGCCCCGGCATCGCGGCCTGGTTTCGTAAGCAAACCCTTCGAGCGCGCCTCCTCGTTTGATCCACTTACATGTGACGCATTTTCAGCCTGTCATCTCGCCGCTGGAGCGCCTATGGTTGCGCCGTTGTCGATATGGCGGGCAAAACATGAAATGGTTCTTTCTCGGGGTGCTGGGGGCCTTGGCCGGCTCCTTTGTCGCATGGGTGCTGATGTATGCGGTGGCCGTGGTGCTCGAACTGGTGGGCCTGCCGCTGTCTGACCCTTCCTTGCGTGAGCCTCGGGCGTTCCAGGTGTTCCTGGGGGTGTGGGGTGTGGTCGCCGTGGCTGGCGCCATCCTGGCGATCCGCGCCGGCCGCGGGCAGCGCCATGCCCACTGGTAACCCCGCGCCGCACATCACCGTTCAGCGTGGGGGCTGCAGGCCGCGCCTTGGAATGGGGGTGGACATCACGATCGAGGTGCGTGTTTCGCCGTAACCGTTGATGCTGCCCAGAAAGGCCTCGAGCTCACCGATGCTGCGCGCCACCACCGTCATCACATAGGAGTCGGCGCCAGTCACATGGTGGCATTCGAGCACCTGGGGCAGGCCTTGCAACTTCTCCAGAAACCGCCGCTTGTGCGGCTGTGCGGTGGTGATGCCCACCAGGGCCTGCACGCCGTAGCCGGCGGACTCGGCATCGACCTCGGCCCGGTAGCCTCGGATCACGCCCGCATCCTCGAGTTTGCGCAGTCGTTCGGCCGTGGCCGGGATCGACAGCCCGGCGGCTGCGGCCAGTTCCTTCAGCGGGCTGCGTGCATCGGCCTGCAGTGCCTGCAGCAGTCGCCATGCCTTGTCGTCGAGCCTGGGTGAGATGTCACTCATGCGCTGGTTCTCCTGAAAAAACGCAAGCCAGGCCCGATCTTCGCCTGAAAAAGCGCATTCACGCGTCCAGATCCCGACACTAGAGTGTCGGCATGGACACTCAGACCCTGGCCCTGTTCCTGAAGTCGGCCCTGATCGGCCTGTCGATTGCCGCCCCGGTGGGGCCGATCGGCCTGCTGTGCATCCAGCGCACCCTGGAGCACGGCCAGCGTGTGGGCCTGGCCACGGGGCTGGGCGCGGCCGTGGCCGATGCGGCCTATGGCGCGGTCGGGGCTTTTGGCGTGACCTGGCTCATCCAGTGGCTCACCGAGGCCCGCACCGGCCTGGGTGTGGTGGGCGGGGGCTTCCTGCTGTGGCTGGCCTGGCGCACCTGGCAGGCGCCGGCTGCAACCCAGGCCGCCGTGGTGACTGCGCCCGCCGGGCGCCCGGGCCTGTGGCGCAGTTTTGCCGGCACGTTTTTTCTCACGCTGTCCAACCCGGCGACCATCCTGTCGTTCATTGCCATCTTTGCGGCCCTGTCCGGTCAAGGCCCGGTGGCAGCTCCCGGCTGGATGGTGCTGGGCGTGCTGTGCGGATCGGCCCTGTGGTGGCTGGGGCTGAGCACGGGCGTGGCCGCCATGCGGCACCGCATCGCGCCGGCGGCGATGCGGGCCATCAACCGGGGGTCGGCGCTGGCCCTGGGCGCCTTCGGCCTGTACCAGCTCGCCCGCGTGGTCGCCGGTTGACGGCGGGCAAGCGCCGCGTCACTCCTCCAGTTCGGCGCGTGCCATCTCCACGTCCAGGCATTCCATCGCGTCCATCGGCGTGCATTCGGCCGCTTCCTGGTAGAGCTTCTCGGCTTCCTTCATCTTCTTCTCGCCTTCGAGCATCACAAGGCCGTTGGCATATTCGACCCGGGCGATCGCGGAGTCCGGGTTGAGCTTGAGGGCTTCCTTGAAGTGCTTGAGGCCGGCGTCCTTGCTGGCCCCCTGGGTCTTGCCCAGCAGGCTGCCCACCTTGTCGATCACCTCGGCATGGAAGGCGCCCAGCGCGATGTGGGCGTCGGCATGCCGGGGTGCCAGCTTGATGGCCGTTTCCAGGGCATTCTTGACCTTGCCGCCCAGCCCCTGCGCCAGTGCCTTGGTCACGCTGATGCCCTGGCTGTATCGGCCCAGCGCATAGGCCTGGTAGTACCACGCGGCGGCGTTTTTCGGGTCCTCGGCCTGCTGGGCCTCGGCGCGTTCGGCCACTTCGAGGAACAGCTCGAGCTTTTTCTTCTCGCTCTTTTCCAGGTAGTTGGCATAGATGGACTGGGCCTTGTTGGCCACGGTGATGCCCGCCCCGCCGGCCTTGAGCCCTGCCTCGACCGCCTTCTGGAACTCGCCGGCGTGAAAGTGGCCCCAGGCGGCCAGCACGGCCGCGTCCTTGGGCAGCGGCTCGGCGTCGCCGGCATGCAGGCGGGCCCAGTGCTTTTTGAGCGCCGCGGCGTCATAGGTGTAGTCGGCGGCGTCGTACGGGAAGGCGGTCCATTTGGCCATCGGTGTCTCCTGCGGGAAAGGGGGGGTTGTTGTGGTGTCAGTTCTTGCGGTAGTTGCCGACCAGGCCCAGCAGATGCTGCTTCTGCGAGGCTTCGAGGTAGGGCATCAGCAGGCTCAGCACGTGGTAGGCGCCGCGCATCAGGGCCGCACCGGCGCTTTCGGGTTCGAGCGCCTTGCGCGGGTCGCGCACGTACTCGTAGCTCAGCCAGTAGGTCAGCACCACGACCATCGCGGTGGCCACCGGTTCGGCCTCGCGTGCGTCGATGCGCACCGCCTGGTGGCGCGACAGGCCGTCGAGCACGCTTTGCACCGCACGTGACTTGTTCTTGAGCACGAACTGGAAGTGGGTTTCCAGGCGCCGGTTCTTCGACAGCAGGTCGTTCAGGTCGCGGTACAGGAAGCGGTACTGCCAGATCAGCTCGAACAGCATGTGGAAGAACAGCCAGGCGTCCTCGACGTTCTTGACCGCGTCGCTGGCGTGCAGCAGCTCGTTGAGCGCACGTTCATAGCGGTCGAACAGCGAGTTGATCAGTTCGTCCTTGGCCGGGTAGTGGTAGTACAGGTTGCCCGGGCTGATGTTGAGTTCGGCCGAGATGAGGGTGGTCGATACGTTCGGTTCGCCGAAGCGGTTGAACAGGTCGAGCGTCACTTCAAGGATGCGCTCGGCCGTCCGGCGCGGCTTCTTCTGCTGCATGGTGTCTCCCGGGGCCGCCGTGCACAACGCCCGGCCAGCCCGTGCCCAATCTAGCAAAAAGCATCTGCCACAGGAACCGCGAAAGCCCGACGCCAGCACGTCTAGTGGCGACTGCCTACAATTCCGCACGACCGTCCACCCCGCCATGCCCGCCGTCAGCTTCCAGCACGTCTCCAAGTCCTACCGCACGCCACGCGGCAGCCTCCAGGCCCTGAACGACGTCAGCTTCGACATCGAAGCCGGCGAATTCTTCGGCCTGCTCGGCCCCAATGGTGCGGGCAAGACCACGCTCATCAGCATCCTGGCGGGGCTCAGCCGCGCCAGTGGCGGGCGGGTGCTGGTCAACGGGCACGACGTGGTCACCGACTACGCCACCGCCCGCCGGCAGCTCGGCATCGTGCCGCAGGAGCTGGTGTTCGACCCGTTCTTCAGCGTGCGCGAGGCGCTGCGCATCCAGTCCGGCTACTTTGGTGTCAAGCACAACGACGACTGGATCGACGAGCTGCTGGCCAACCTGGGCCTGTCCGACAAGGCCAATGCCAACATGCGCCAGCTGTCCGGCGGCATGAAGCGGCGGGTGCTGGTGGCCCAGGCCCTGGTGCACCGCCCGCCGGTGATCGTGCTGGACGAGCCCACGGCCGGCGTGGACGTCGAGCTGCGCCAGACGTTGTGGCAGTTCGTGGCCCGGCTCAACCGCGAGGGCCACACGGTGCTGTTGACCACCCACTACCTCGAGGAGGCCGAGGCCCTGTGCGGGCGCATCGCCATGCTCAAGGCGGGCAGGGTGGTGGCACTGGACCGCACCTCGGCGCTGCTGTCGGGCCGGGCGAGCACCATGCTGCGCTTCAAGACCGACCGCGAGCTGCCGCCGGCCCTGGTGGCCCAGTCGCGGGTGACCGGGCGCATCGTGCAGATCAAGGCACACGATGCACAGGAGGTCGAGTCCATCCTGGCCCTGCTGCGTTCGGCCCGCTGCCCGGTCGAGGACCTGGAGATCGGCCGGGCCGACCTCGAAGACGTCTTCCTCGAAATCATGCAGGCCGACACCGCGCCGGCACCGCTGGCCGCGCAGGAGGCCGCATGAAGGCCGTGTTCGACCGGTTTGCCGGCGTGCGCACCCTGCTTTACAAGGAGGTGCTGCGTTTCTGGAAGGTGAGCTTCCAGACCGTGGCCGCCCCGGTGCTCACCGCGGTGCTGTACCTGCTGATCTTCGGTCACGTGCTCGAAGATCACGTCAAGGTCTATGACCAGGTCGGCTACACGAGCTTCCTGATCCCCGGTCTCGTGATGATGAGCGTGCTGCAGAACAGCTTTGCCAACAGCTCGTCCTCGCTGATCCAGAGCAAGATCACCGGCAATCTGGTGTTTCTGCTGGTGACGCCGCTGTCGCACTGGGCATGGTTCACCGCCTATGTGGGTGCTTCGGTCGTGCGCGGGCTGGCGGTCGGCCTGGGGGTGTTCCTGGTCACGGTGTGGTTTGCGCCGCCCAGCTTTGTCGAGCCGGTGTGGATCCTGGTGTTCGCGGCCCTGGGCGCGGGCATGCTGGGCTCGCTGGGCCTGATCGCCGGGCTGTGGGCCGAGAAGTTCGACCAGATGGCGGCCTTCCAGAACTTCATCATCATGCCCATGACCTTCCTGTCGGGCGTGTTCTATTCGGTCCACTCGCTGCCGGCGTTCTGGCAGGGCGTGAGCCACCTGAACCCGTTCTTCTACATGATCGACGGCTTCCGGCGCGGGTTTTTCGGGGTGAGCGATGTCTCGCCGTGGCTCAGCCTGGCCGTGGTGGGCACGAGTTTTGTCGTGGTGGCGGCGGTGTGCCTGCACCTCCTGAGGACCGGCTACAAGCTCAGGCATTGAGCTTGGGTGATAATCCGACCCATCATGGCCGATCCGACCCCCCAGGAAGTTCGCGACTACATCGCGCAGGGCCTCGACTGCAATCACGTGCACGTCGAGGGTGACGGCCGTCACTTCTTTGCGACCATCGTGTCGGCCGAGTTCGAGGGCAAGTCGCGTGTGGCGCGCCATCAGCGTGTCTACCGGGCCCTGGGCGATAGAATGCGCGAGCAAATCCACGCCCTGTCGATGAAGACGCTGACGCCGGCCGAATGGGCGCAGGCCCCGGCCCCGACCCACCACCACCACTGATCGGCAACCCGCTGCTGCGGCGCGGGTTGCAGGCCGGAGCGCGCGCTGGCAGCGGCTCCGGGGCCTGGACACCGTGCGGCAGGGGCATCACACCCCACCACCCATGGACAAACTCCTCATTCGCGGCGGTCGCCGGCTCACCGGCGAGGTGGTCATCTCCGGCGCCAAGAACGCCGCCCTGCCCGAGCTGTGTGCTGCCTTGCTGACGGCCGATCCGGTGACGCTGGTCAACGTGCCGCGCCTGCAGGACGTGGCCACCACGCTCAAGCTGCTGCGCAACATGGGCGCCGGTGCCGAACGCAGCGAAGCCCGTCCCGACGAGGTCCTGATCACCGCCGGCAGCGTGACCTCCCCCGAGGCGCCCTACGACCTGGTCAAGACCATGCGGGCATCGATCCTGGTGCTCGGTCCGCTGCTGGCCCGCTTCGGCGAAGCCACCGTGTCGCTGCCGGGCGGCTGCGCCATCGGTTCGCGGCCGGTCGACCAGCACATCAAGGGCCTGCAGGCCATGGGTGCCGAGATCGTGGTCGAGCATGGCTACATCATTGCCAAGGCTCCGGCCGGTGGGCTGCGCGGGGCGCGCATCACCACCGACATGGTCACCGTGACCGGCACCGAGAACCTGCTGATGGCCGCCACGCTGGCCCAGGGCGAGACCATTCTCGAGAACGCCGCGCAGGAGCCCGAGATCCCCGATCTGGCCGAGATGCTGATCGCCATGGGCGCGAAGATCGAAGGCCACGGCACCAGCCGCATCCGCATCCAGGGCGTGGAGCGCCTGAACGGCGTCACCCATCGCATCGTGCCCGACCGCATCGAGACCGGCACCTTCCTGTGCGCGGTGGCCGCCACCGGCGGCGACGTGGTGCTGCGCCACGCCTGTGCGGGGCACCTGGATGCCGTGATCGACAAGCTGCGCGAGGCCGGCGCCGTGATCGAGGCCGGCGACGACCACATCCGCGTGAGGGCCGACGGCCGCATGAAGGCCCAGTCGTTCCGCACCAGCGAATACCCGGCTTTCCCGACCGACATGCAGGCGCAGTTCATGGCGCTGAACTGCATCGCCGAGGGCACGTCGGTGGTCACCGAGACCATCTTCGAAAACCGCTTCATGCACGTGAACGAATTGATCCGCCTGGGCGCGCGCATCGAGATTGACGGCCACACCGCCGTCGTGCACGGGGTGGACAAGCTCTCGGGGGCCACCGTCATGGCCACCGACCTGCGCGCGTCGGCCAGCCTGGTGATCGCCGGGCTCGTGGCCGACGGCGAAACCGTGGTCGACCGCATCTACCACCTGGACCGCGGCTACGACCAGATGGAAGCCAAGCTGCGTGGCATCGGCGCCGACATCGAGCGAGTCAAATGAACAGCATGATCACCCTGGCCCTGTCGAAGGGGCGCATCTTCGAGGAGACCCTGCCGCTGCTGAAGGCGGCCGGGATCGAGGTCAGCGAAGACCCCGAGAAGTCGCGCAAGCTCATCCTGGGCACCAACCGGCCCGACGTGCGTGTGGTGCTGGTGCGGGCCACCGACGTGCCCACCTATGTGCAGTACGGCGGCGCGGACCTGGGTGTGGCCGGCAAGGACGTCCTGCTCGAACACGGCGGCCAGGGGCTGTACCAGCCGCTGGACCTGCAGATTGCCAAGTGCCGCATGAGCGTGGCCGTGCGTTCCGACTTCGACTACGCCGAGGCGGTCAAGCAGGGTTCGCGCATCAGCGTGGCCACCAAGTACACCACCGTGGCGCGACAGCATTTTGCCGACAAGGGCGTGCACGTCGACCTGATCAAGCTGTACGGCTCGATGGAGCTGGCGCCGCTGACCGGCCTGGCCGATGCGATCGTCGACCTGGTGTCCACCGGCAGCACACTGCGCGCCAACCAGCTCGTCGAGGTCGAGGAAATCATGCAGATCTCGTCGCGCCTGGTGGTCAACCAGGCCGCACTGAAGCTCAAGCGCGAAGCCATTCGCGCCATCATCGACGCCTTCGAGGCGGCGATTCCCACCCCAGGCTCAACCAAGGAGTGAAGCCATGACCGTCCAGATCCGTCAACTCGCCACCACCACGCCGGACTTCGAGGTCGAATTCCATCGCGTGCTGCATTGGGCGGCGCAGACGGATCATGAGATCGAGTCCCGGGTGGCCGAGATCCTGGCCGACGTGAAGGCCCGCGGCGACGCCGCCGTGCTGGACTACACCAACCGCTGGGACGCGCTGGGCGCAACCTCGGTGCCGGCCCTCGAACTCTCGAAGGCCGAGCTGCAGGCCGCACTGGCGCAGATCACCCCCGCCCAGCGCGAGGCGCTCGATGCGGCGGCACGCCGGGTGCGCGCCTACCACGAGCGCCAGCTTGAAGCCTGCGGGCGGTCGTGGAGCTACCGCGACGAGGACGGCACGCTGCTGGGCCAGAAGGTCACGCCGATCGACCGGGTCGGTGTGTACGTGCCCGGCGGCAAGGCGGCTTATCCGTCGTCGGTGCTGATGAACATCATCCCGGCCAAGGTGGCCGGCGTGCGCGAGATCATCATGGTCGTGCCCACGCCGCGCGGCGAGCGCAATGCGCTGGTCCTGGCCGCGGCGGCCGTGGCTGGCGCCGACCGCGCCTTCACGATCGGCGGGGCCCAGGCCGTGGCGGCGCTGGCCTACGGCACGGCGTCGATCCCCAAGGTCGACAAGATCACCGGGCCGGGCAATGCCTATGTGGCCAGTGCCAAGAAACACGTCTACGGCACGGTGGGCATCGACATGATCGCCGGCCCCAGCGAGATCCTGGTGCTGGCCGACGGCACCACCCCGGCCGACTGGGTGGCCATGGACCTCTTCAGCCAGGCCGAACACGACGAGCTGGCCCAGAGCATCCTGCTGTGCCCGGACGCCGGTTACATCGAGCAGGTGCGCGCCGCGATCGAGCGCCTGCTGCCGGGCATGCCGCGCCGCGACATCATCCGCGCCTCGCTCGAAGGCCGGGGCGCACTGATCCACACACGCAGCATGGAAGAGGCCTGCGAGATCAGCAACCGCATCGCGCCCGAGCACCTGGAGGTGTCGTCCCGCGAGCCGGGGCGCTGGGAGCCGCTGCTGCGCCATGCCGGAGCGATCTTCCTCGGCGCCTACACCAGCGAAAGCCTGGGCGACTATTGCGCCGGCCCCAACCATGTGCTGCCGACCTCCGGGACCGCGCGGTTCTCGTCGCCGCTCGGGGTGTACGACTTCCAGAAGCGGTCCAGCCTGATCGAGGTGAGCGAGGCCGGTGCGCGCACCCTGGGTCCGATTGCCGCCGAACTGGCCTATGGCGAAGGGCTGCAGGCCCACGCGCAGGCCGCCGAGTTCCGACTGAACAACGGGAGCACCTCATGAGCCGCCTCGACACCGTGATCGACCGCTGGATCCGCAAGGACGTGCTGGGCATGCACGCCTATGCCGTGCAGGACAGCACCGGCATGGTCAAGCTCGACGCGATGGAAAACCCCTTCCGCCTGAGCGATGAACTGCAGCAGGCGCTCGGCGCCCGTCTGGGGGCCGTGGCCGTCAACCGCTACCCCGGTGCGCGCATCGAGGTGCTGCGCCAGGCCCTGGCCCGCCATGCCGGCATGCCCGAGGGCTGTTCGCTGATGCTGGGCAACGGGTCGGACGAGCTGATCAGCCTGCTGGCGATGGCCTGCGACGTGCCCGGGGCAACGATCCTGGCCCCGCTGCCGGGCTTCGTGATGTACGAGCTGTCGGCCCAGCTGCAGGGCCTGAAGTTCGTCGGCGTGCCGCTGACGGCCGAGTTCGAACTCGATGCGCCGGCCATGCTGGCCGCCATCGAGGCCCACCAGCCCGCGCTGATCTACCTGGCCTATCCGAACAATCCGACGGCCAACCTCTTCGACGAGGCGGCCATGGAGGCCATCATCGAGGCCGCGCCTGGCCTGGTGGTCATCGACGAGGCCTACCAGCCGTTTGCCAGCCGCAGCTACCTCGACCGCCTGGCGCGCCACGAGCATGTGCTGCTGATGCGCACGCTCAGCAAGTTCGGGCTGGCGGGCATCCGCCTGGGCTACATGATGGGGCGCTCCCGCCTCATCTCGGAACTCGACAAGGTGCGTCCGCCCTACAACGTGAGCGTGCTCAACTGCGAAGCGGCCCTGTTCGCGCTGGAGCATGAAGACGTGTTCGCCGAGCAGGCGAGGGTGCTGCGCAGCGAGCGCGAGCGCCTGATCGCTGCCGTGAGCGCCATGCCCGGCGCCCGGCCGTATCCGAGCGAGGCCAACATGGTGCTGGTGCGCGTGCCGGACGCCGAGGCGGCCTTCCAGGGCATGAAGGCACGAAAGGTGCTGGTGAAGAACATTTCTAGAATGCATCCACGGCTGGCGTCCTGCCTGCGCCTGACCGTCGGCACGCCCGAAGAGAACGACCTGATGATCGCCGCGCTGCGGGACAGCCTCTGACGCATGCCGCTGCCTGCCACGATGGGAAACTGAGATGACGATGCCCTGTACCGACCGCGTGGCCGAAGTCACGCGCAACACCAACGAGACGCAGATCCGCGTGCGGGTCAACCTGGACGGCAGCGGCGTGGCCCGGCTGTCCACCGGCATCGGGTTTTTCGACCACATGCTCGACCAGATCGCCCGCCATGGCCTGATCGACCTGGAGATCGACGCCCAGGGCGACCTGCACATCGACGGCCACCACACCGTCGAGGACGTGGGCATCACCCTCGGGCAGGCCGTGGCGCGTGCGGTGGGCGACAAGAAGGGCATCCGTCGCTACGGCCATGCCTACGTGCCGCTGGACGAGGCCCTGTCGCGTGTGGTGATCGATTTCTCGGGCCGTCCCGGCCTTCACATGCGCGTGCCGTTCAAGGCCGGCATGGTCGGCGCCTTCGACACCCAGCTGACCTACGAATTTTTCCAGGGGTTCGCGAACCACGCGCTGGTCACGCTGCACATCGACAACCTGCACGGTGACAATGCACACCATCAGTGCGAGACGGTGTTCAAGGCGTTCGCCCGCGCACTGCGCGCCGCGCTCGAACTGGACCCCCGCAGTGCCGGCGTGATTCCCTCCACCAAAGGATCGCTGTAACCATGACTCGCACCGTTGCAGTGGTCGACTACGGCATGGGCAACCTGCGTTCGGTGTCGCAGGCCGTGATGCATGTCGCACAAGGCTCGGGCGTGGAGGTGTGCGTCACCTCGCGCCCCGAGGACGTCTTTGCTGCCGAGCGCATCGTGCTGCCGGGCCAGGGCGCCATGCCCGACTGCATGCGCGAGCTGCGCGAGTCCGGCCTGCTCGAAGCCGTGCTGGATGCAGCCGCGAACAAACCGCTGATGGGCGTGTGCGTGGGCATGCAGATGCTGCTCGAGCGCAGCGAGGAAGGTCCGACCGACGGCCTGGGCCTGATCCCCGGGGACGTCGTGCGCTTCCGTCTCGAAGGCCAGCGGCAACCTGATGGCAGCCGCTTCAAGGTGCCGCAGATGGGCTGGAACCGCGTGTTCCAGGCCCGGCCGCACCCGATCTGGGCCGGTGTGCCCGATGGCTCCTGGTTCTACTTCGTGCACAGCTACTACGTGCGGCCCGCCAATCCGGCCCACAGCACCGGGGAAAGCGAGTACGGCACGCGCTTTACCTGTGCTGTCGCACGGGATAACATTTTTGCGACCCAGTTCCACCCCGAGAAGAGCGCGGACCAAGGCCTGGCCCTGTACCGCAACTTCCTGAGCTGGAAGCCCTGAGCCGACACCGCCTCATCCTCCCCCCTTCCTCCACCCACGTGACTTCACGGCCATGCTGCTGATCCCTGCCATCGACTTGAAAGACGGCAAGTGCGTTCGTCTCAAACAAGGTGACATGAACGACTCCACCACCTTCGGCGAAGACCCGGCTGCCATGGCACGCCGATGGGTCGAGGCCGGTGCCCGGCGGCTCCACCTGGTGGACCTCAACGGTGCGTTCGCCGGCAAGCCGGTCAACGAGCCGGCCATCCGCAGCATCCTGGCCGAGGTGGGCGACGAGATCCCGGTGCAGCTGGGTGGCGGCATCCGCGACCTGGACACCATCGAGCGCTACCTCGACGACGGCCTGAGCTACGTCATCATCGGCACCGCGGCCGTCAAGAACCCGGGTTTCCTGAAGGACGCCTGCAGCGCCTTCGGCGGCCACATCATCGTCGGGCTCGACGCCAAGGACGGCAAGGTGGCCACCGATGGCTGGTCCAAGCTGTCCGGCCATGAGGTGGTCGACCTTGCCCGCAAGTTCGAGGACTACGGCGTCGAAGCCGTGATCTACACCGACATCGGCCGCGACGGCATGTTGACCGGCATCAACATCGATGCCACCGTGAAGCTGGCGCAGTCGCTGTCGATCCCGGTGATCGCCTCCGGCGGGCTCAGTGACCTGGCCGACATCGAACGGCTGTGCGGCGTCGAGAGCGAAGGGGTCGGCGGCGTGATCTGTGGCCGCGCGATCTACACCGGCGCGCTTGATTTTGCACAGGCCCAGCGGCGAGCCGACGAGCTCAACGGCGGCGCCTGACCCTCAACCTACCGAGGCGGGGTGCCCGTCACCCCGCACTGCCCATGCTGGCCAAACGCATCATTCCCTGCCTTGACGTCACCGGTGGACGGGTCGTCAAGGGCGTCAATTTCGTCGAGCTGCGAGACGCCGGGGACCCGGTCGAGATCGCTGCCCGCTACAACGAGCAGGGCGCCGACGAACTCACCTTCCTCGACATCACGGCCACCAGCGACGGGCGGGACCTGATCCTGCACATCATCGAGGCCGTGGCCTCGCAGGTGTTCATCCCGCTGACGGTCGGTGGCGGGGTGCGCACCGTGGACGACGTGCGTCGCCTGTTGAACGCCGGTGCCGACAAGGTGAGCTTCAATTCGGCGGCGGTGGCCAATCCGCAGGTCATTCACGATGCCTCGAAAAAGTACGGCGCCCAGTGCATTGTCGTGGCCATCGATGCCAAGCGCCGCACCGGCGACGACCTGCAGGCGCGCGGCGAGGGCTGGGACGTCTACACCCACGGCGGGCGCAAGAACACCGGCCTGGATGCCGTGCAATGGGCGCGCACGATGGCAGAGCAGGGCGCCGGCGAGATCCTGCTGACCAGCATGGACCGCGACGGCACCAAGAGCGGCTTCGATCTGGCGCTCACGCGTGCCGTGAGCGACGCGGTGGACGTGCCGGTGATCGCCTCGGGCGGCGTGGGCAACCTCGATCACCTGGTCGACGGCGTGCAGCAGGGCGGCGCAGACGCCGTCCTGGCGGCCAGCATCTTCCATTACGGCGAATACACCGTGGGCCAGGCCAAGGCCCTGATGGCATCGCGCGGCGTGCCGGTGCGGCAGTGACGCCGCCCCACGCCGGGCTGTCATCACCGGTTGCTACACTGGCGCCATGAGCTGGCTCGATGACATCCGCTGGGACGAGCGTGGCCTCGTTCCCGTGATCGCCCAGGAGGTCGGCACCAACGACGTCCTGATGTTCGCCTTCATGAACCGCGAGGCCCTGCAGCGCACGGCCGAATGCGGCGAGGCCGTCTACTGGAGCCGTTCACGCGGGAAGCTCTGGCACAAGGGCGAGGAATCCGGCCACATCCAGAAGGTGCACGAGATCCGCATCGACTGTGACGCCGACGTGATCCTCCTCAAGGTGACCCAGCTCGGCCACGAGCCCGGCATCGCCTGTCACACCGGGCGTCATTCCTGCTTCTTCAGCATCTACCGCGACGGCCAATGGCAGGTGGTGGACCCGGTGCTGAAGGATCCCGGCCACATCTACAGGTGAGCGCGATGAGCTCTGACGACACGCTGGCCCGTCTGGCCGAGGTGATCGAATCCCGCAAAGGGGGCGATCCCGACAAATCCTATGTTGCCCGCTTGTTTCACAAGGGTACCGACACCATCTTGAAGAAGGTGGGTGAAGAGGCGACCGAAACCGTGATGGCCGGCAAGGACGGGGACCGCACCCGCATCGTCTACGAAGTGGCCGACCTTTGGTTTCATTCGCTGGTGGCCCTGGCGCACTTCGGGCTCAAACCCGAGGACGTGCTGGCCGAACTGGCTCGGCGCGAGGGCCTGTCGGGCTTGCAGGAGTTCGCACAGCGCACAACCCGTCAGACGGAGGACAAACTGCCATGAGCGACGTGATCGACCTGGACGGCAAGGACCAATCGCTGCGCACGATCGGGCACATCAGCTACCTGCTGCATGCCATCGTGGCCGTCGGGGCGGTGATTCCGGGGTTTCAGCCCAGCGTGCTGCTGCTGATCGCCGCATTCATCCTCGACCTGATCAAGCGCGACGATGCCGCCGGCACCTGGCATGCCTCGCACTTCAGCTGGCGCATCCGCAGTGTGCTGTGGGCCGCGGGCCTGTACATCATCACCTCACCGCTGTACCTGCTGCTGTTCCTGCCGGGGCTGCTCGCCTGGGCCGTCATTTCCATCTGGTTCCTGTATCGGGTGGTGCGTGGCTGGCTCGCCCTCAACGACCGCAAGCCGCTGCCGACCTGACGCCGCCGCGTGCCCGACCTGCTGCACAGACCATGAGAATCTCGTTCCGTTTGCCCGTCTCCGGCCGCGTTGTGCCGGGGGCCACCCAAGCTGCCACGCACCAGGAGGTGTCATGACGCACGATCCGGACTGCATCTTCTGCAAGATCATCGCCGGCCAGGTGCCGTCGAAGAAGGTCTACGAAGACGAAGAACTCTTCGCGTTTCATGACATCCGGCCCCACGCGCCGGTGCATTTCATGATCGTTCCCAAACTGCACGTTGCCTCGCTGGCACACACCACCGAAGCGCATGCGGCGCTGCTCGGGCGCATCCTGACGCTGGCCCCGCGGCTGGCGGTGGAACAGGGTGCCACGAACGGCTTTCGCACCGTGATCAACACCGGGCATGACGGCGGGCAGGAGGTGCATCACCTCCACGTTCACGTCATGGGCGGGCCGCGGCCCTGGCGCGGCGGCTGACCGTAGAATCGACATATCGTTAGGAGTACATCATGGGTTCCTTCAGCATCTGGCACTGGTTGATCGTGCTGGCGATCGTGGTACTGGTGTTCGGCACCAAGAAACTCAAGAACCTCGGTTCTGACCTGGGCGGTGCCGTCAAGGGCTTCAAGGACGGCATGCGCGACGGGTCTGCCGACGCCGCGTCGCCCAATCAGCAGGTGACGGCCGAGAAGTCCCTTGACAAGGGCACCATCGACGTCGAGGCCAAGACGAAGTCCTGAGGCTTGCGTCACATGGTGCCTGCCGCGCCGTCGTGCCTTGCGCACGCCGTGTCGGCAGGGCGTTCCGTTTTGCCGGCCCATGGCCGGCATGTGCCTGAATCCCGCGTCTGCAGCTCCGGCTGTGGGCGGCAACCGCAGCGTCCATGATTGATTTCGGCTTCGACAAGCTGGCCATGATCGGGGCCGTGGCGCTTATCGTCATCGGCCCCGAACGTCTGCCCAAGGTGGCCCGTACCGTTGGCCACCTGCTGGGCAAGGCACAGCGCTACGTGGCTGACGTCAAGGCCGAGGTGAACCGGTCGATCGAGCTTGAAGAGCTCAAGAAGATGAAGACCGAGTTCGAGGACGCCGCCCGCAATGTCGAGCAGACGGTCTCGCGCGAGATCAACGAGACCAGCAGCGAGTTCGAAAAGGCCTGGTCGGACGCCACCGGCAGTGCCGGCGCCATCGAGCATGGCGGCACCGCCTGGGAGCCGCCAGCGCCCGAATACAAGCATCCCAAGAAGAAGTGGCGCTTGAAGCGCTCGGCCATGCCGCAGTGGTACAAGCAGCAGCAGGGCATCCGCTCGCGCGCGCAGTCCGGTGCGGCCCGCGTGGCGCGCTTCCGGCCCCGTCCCTCATCGAAAGTCGGCCCGTGAGCCAGTCGCAAAACGATCGTCCTGACGAACTCGAAGGCACCGAACAGCCCTTTGTCTCCCACCTGATCGAGTTGCGCGACCGACTCATCCGTTCACTGATCGCGGTGGGTATCGCCTTTGGTGTGCTGTTCATGTGGCCCTCGCCATCCGGCCTGTATGACATGCTGGCAGCGCCGTTGGTGGCCAACCTGCCGCAGGGCGCCACGTTGATCGCCACCAACGTGATTTCGCCGTTCATCGTGCCGCTGAAGATCACGCTGCTGGCTGCGTTCCTGGTGGCGCTGCCGGTGGTGCTGTATCAGGTCTGGGCCTTTGTGGCGCCCGGCCTGTACATGCACGAGAAGAAGCTGGTGCTGCCGCTGGTGGTGTCGAGCACGCTGCTGTTTTTTGTCGGGGTGGCGTTCTGCTACTTCTTCGTCTTTGGCCAGGTCTTCAAGTTCATCCAGAGCTTTGCGCCCAAGAGCATCACCGCGGCGCCGGACATCGAGGCCTACCTGAGTTTCGTGATGACGATGTTCATCGCCTTCGGCCTGGCCTTCGAGGTGCCGATCGTGGTGGTCGTGCTGGCCCGCCTGGGCATGGTGAGCATCCAGAAGCTGAAGGAATTCCGCAGCTACTTCATCGTGCTCGCCTTCGTGATCGCCGCCATCGTCACGCCGCCCGACGTCATTTCTCAGCTGGCGCTGGCCATCCCGATGTGCCTGCTCTACGAGGCCGGCATCTGGGCCGCACAGATCTTCATCCGGCACACCCAGGCGCCTGACGCCGAGAAGGACACGGCGAGTTCCTGATGTCGTAGGTGCAGCCCGACCGTGTGCCGGGTTTGCCGCGTGTGGGGCGCTGCCTGGCGGCCTGCAGCGAACCCACGAGATCGCGCGCTGCCAGCGGGATCGCTGGCCCTTGGCTACTGCCGGCGCACCGTGGAGCGGGGGCGCAGGGCCACGGTCACGTCGAGATCGATCGCCTGCGCGCCGCGTTGCACCGTGATGCTGGCCTGCGACTCGGGCTTGAGCGCCGCCACCGCATTCAGCAACTGCACCGTGCTCACCACCCGGTTGCCGGCCACGGCCGTCACCACGTCACCCGGACGCATGCCAGCCCGCTGGGCCGGGCCGTTCTGCAGCACACCGGTGATCAGCACGCCTTCGCGCACCGGCAGATTGAAGGTCTCGGCCATCTCGGCGGTGAGATCCTGAGGTTCCACACCGATCCAGCCCCGCGTGACCTGGCCGTCGCGGATCAGCCCCTCCATCACCTGGCGCGCGGTCGTGGCAGGAATCGCAAAACCGATGCCCATGCTGCCGCCCGAGCGCGAGTAGATGGCGGTGTTGATGCCCATCAGGTTGCCGGTCGCATCGACGAGCGCGCCGCCGGAGTTGCCGGGATTGATCGCGGCATCGGTCTGGATGAAGTTCTCGAAGGTGTTGATGCCCAACTGGTTGCGGCCCAGGGCGCTGACGATGCCCGACGTGACGGTCTGGCCGACACCGAAGGGGTTGCCGATGGCCAGCACCACATCGCCCACCTGCAGCGCATCGGCGTCGCCGAACGCGATGGTCGGCAGTTTGTCGAGGTCGATCTTGAGCACCGCGAGGTCGGTCTCGGGGTCGGTGCCGACCACCCGAGCGCGGGACTTGCGGCCGTCGCTGAGCATGACCTCGATGTCGTCGGCACCCTCGATCACGTGGTTGTTCGTGAGCAGATAGCCCTCGGCCGAAACAATGACGCCGGAGCCCAGCCCGGTTTGAGCCTGGCCGCTGCCCTGGTCACCGAAGAAGAAGCGGAACCAGGGGTCTTCGGCGTGCGGGTTGCGCTGCATCGCCTTGCTGGTGGCGATGTTCACCACCGCCGGCGCCGCGCGGCGCGCCGCCGGCGCATAACTGCCGGGCGCTGCGGCGGCCGATGCCGCGGTGGCGGCCGGCGCGACCTCGGTGATCGAGATCGTTGGCACCATGCTGTCAGGTGAACGGGCAAGCCAGTCTGGCTTGAGCGTTGCCACAACAAACAGCACCGCCACGGCCACCGTGACGGCTTGCGAGAAAATCAACCAGGTTTTGCGCATAAAGGAAACACCGATGACCCACCGTGACGATCTCGAGTCCTACCTGCGGGTCCTGCTGGAGGTGGATCGGTTCAAGGATTATGGTCCGAACGGACTGCAAGTTGAGGGCAAGCCCGAGGTTCACAAGCTCGTGAGCGGCGTGACGGCCAGCCTGGCCCTCATCGAGGCGGCCGTGGCGCAGGGTGCGGACGCCATCCTGGTGCACCACGGATTGTTCTGGCGCGGCCAGGATGGTCGTGTCACCGGCTGGATGAAGCGCCGGCTCCAGTTGCTGCTGGCCCACGACATCAATCTGTTCGCCTATCACCTGCCGCTCGATGCGCACCCGGAGCTGGGCAACAACGCCCAGCTGGGTGCGCGCCTGAAATGGACCTCCGATGGCCGTTTTGGCGACCACGACCTCGGTTTCCTTGGCACACCGGCCCAGCCTCTGACAGTAGCGGCGCTGGCGGCCCTGCTGAAGTACCGGCTCAACCGCAGCCCGGTCGTGGTCGAAGGCGACGGCCGCCCCATCCGTCGGCTGGCCTGGTGCACTGGCGGCGCACAAGGCTACTTCGAGGCCGCGATCGACGCCGGGGCCGATGCCTACATCACTGGCGAGATCTCGGAGCCGCAGGCGCACTATGCGCGCGAAACCGGCGTGGCCTTCCTGGCCTGTGGCCACCACGCCACCGAGCGCTACGGCGCCCCGGCCGTCGCGACACAACTGGCGCAGCAATTCGGGCTCGAACATGAATTCATCGACATCGACAACCCGGCCTGAGGCCGCCATGCACGACGGCACGATGGCGCTCACGATGGGTGACCCGTGCGGGATCGGGCCGGAGATCATCGCCCGCGCCTGGTGTGACGACCGCCTCGGGCGCGCGGTGGTGATCGGCGACCCCGGCGTGATGCGCCGTGCGGCGCGCTGGGTGGCCGGGCCGGTCTCGCTGCCGGTGGTGGTGCTGGACCGCATCGAGGAGGCCGCGCACCTGCCTGCAGGCGCGCTGCCGGTGCTGGCACCGGCGGGGCTGCCCGCCGATCTGCTGAACGTGCCGCTGGGGCAGGTCGATGCGCGCGCCGGTGCCGCTGCGGCCGCCTGCATCCGGCATGCCGTGGCCCTGGCGCGCGATGGCCGGGTCGCCGGCATCGTGACCGCGCCGATCCACAAGGAGGCGCTGGCCCTGGCCGGCGAACCCTACCCGGGCCATACCGAACTGCTGCAGGCCGAGGCGGCCGGCGCAGGCCAGGTCAGCCCCGTGCGCATGATGCTGGCCAACGACGAACTCAAGACTGTGCTGGTGAGCATCCATGTGTCGCTGCGCCAGGCGATCGAGGCCGTCACGACCGAACAGGTGCTCGAGACCATCAGCATCGCCCACGCGGCCGCCATCCGCTGGGGGCAGGCGGCGCCCCGCATCGCGGTGGCGGGGCTCAACCCGCATGCCGGCGAGGGCGGTCTGTTCGGTGACGAGGAGGTGCGTTTCATCGCCCCGGCGATCGAGGTCGCCCGCCGCATGGGCATTGATGCCCGCGGGCCGTTTGCGCCCGACACGGTCTTCATGCGGGCGCGCCACGCCCCCGGCCACCCGGGTGAGTTCGACATTGTCGTGGCGATGTACCACGACCAGGGCTTGATTCCGGTCAAGTACCTCGGGCTGGATGCAGGCGTGAACGTGACGCTGGGCCTGCCCTTCGTGCGCACCAGCCCGGACCACGGCACAGCCTTCGACCTCGCGGGCACGGGTCAAGCCAGCGCCGACAGTCTGGTGGCTGCCGTGGCGATGGCCCGACGCCTGATGTCGGGTGGCTGACGGCCGGCGAACGCCGGGCGCGCTCAGCTCTTGCTGTTGGCCGACAGCGCGGCGAGCTGCTTGCGTGCCCGGGCGACGGCGCGCTCGATCAGGTAGGCCTGCTCGAAAGCACGGAAGCGCCCGGTCTCGCACAGCTTGGTCAGCATGCGGCCGGTGAGCGAGACGATTTCCTGGTGCTTCTTGCCGTGGCTGAAGATGAAGAAGGTGCGCCCCGGGCTGACCCAGTTCAGGCGAACCTTCTTCCACTCGCCTTCCATGTGCATCTGGTAGGCGACTCCGGGTTGCACATGCTGGACCAGCTGCAGGCCCTGGGTCGGGGTCTCCGGGCGCAGCTCGGGGCCCAGGCCGTCGAGGTTGATGTCCAGGTCGGCCTGCGATGAATCCAGGCTGGCCAGGTCGATGTCGACCGAGCCGTCCCAGTCGATGGCGGCTTCCTGGACCAGGCCCAGCTGCTCGACCTCGGCCGGAGAAAAGTTGTCTTCCGGCGCCGGTGCGGCGCTGGGCGTTTCGCTGCGCGGCACCTCTTCGCCCGCAGGCACCGCCAGGCGTTCCATCACCTGGATCTGCGTTTCGAGCTGGCGCTGCTGGAAGTCGGTGAGCGGCTGCCCCTTCAGGGACTGGGCGTGACAGGGCAGCAGCTCGGCAAAAAAGGCCTTCTTGCGATCCTCGGGGAAGTGGATGCGCGCCAGGCCTTCATTGAGCGTCTTCATCAGCTGCGGCAGCGACAGGATGAATTGCTTGCGCTCGGTCGGGCTGGTCTTGGGCTGCACGCTCTGGATCAGCTCGCGTGCAGCCTGGCGGGCCTTGCGGAACTCCTCGGATTCCGCGCCATGCCGGACATGGGCGGCCACCAGGACCTGGCTCCAGGTGCTGGCCAGGAAGCCCTTGACGAACTCGGGCAGCCCCATCGGCTCGAGCAGCGGTGCCAGCATCTGCTCGTAGCGGTGGTGCACGCGCAGCTGGGTTTCCTTGCTGTCCAGCAGGGCGACGGCCTCGGCATGGGCCTGCGCCTCGTCGACCACCTGCTCGTGGACGAACTGCTCCAGTTCTCGCAGCTTGGACTCGTACAGGTCCATCTGGTCGAAGTCGCCCTCGACCACCTGCTGGATCAGGTCGCGCACCAGGTTCAGGAAGCGTTGACCCGGCCCTTCCTCGAAGTCGTCGAATGCACAGGCCACCGAGGCCATGCGATTGACGAACTTGCGCACCGGGTGGCTGCGGGTCGAGAAGAACTGGACGTCCTTCAGGGCCGCACGCAGCACCGGCAGCTGAAGCCGTGCGATCTGGCGCGCCATCTGAGGCGGCACCTTCGGGTCGGAGAGGATCTGGTCGAACAACGACGCGACGATGTCGATCACCATGTGATCGAGCGCGCCGCTGGACGCACGCACAAGTTCTTCGCGGTGCGCACGGATCAGATTGACGGCCATCAGGCCGCTCAGGCCCGAATTGCCGCCCACCAGCGGCCCGGTGCCGGTCGCCAGCCCGCCGGGTGGGGTGCCGCTGGGCGACCAGCCCGCACCGCCAGGGTCCAGCGTGCCCGGCGTGCTGGTCAGGAAGGCCAGCCGCCGGATGACGTCCATCATCTGGGCATCGGCCACCGGTGTCGATGCACCACCAGAGGGCATCTGGGCAAAGCTGCTGCCGCCCGGTGACCAGCCCGAGCGCGACGACATCGCCCCCGCCTGGGAGCTGCTGGGACCCAGGGGGCCGCGCGCGCTCGAGCCGAAGGCCTGCGGTGCGGGCATCCCGAACATCGCACTCAGGGCCTGGGCCGCCTGCTGCGGGGTCTGCGGGCCGGTCGTCTGGTATCCCGAGTTGCGATGCGACTCCCGTGGCAGCTCGTTGCCCGGCCCGGCCACGCCGCGCACGGCCAGACCCACCGGCTGGATGCCGCGCGAGCCGAGTTCGGTCACGATGGCGCCATAACACTGACGCATGCCCTTGGCCAGCGCATGGCCCAGTTCGCCCGACAGCGTCTTGCGCACGGCCGGTTCGGTGGTCACGCTTTCGATGGCGCGGAACAGCGAGGATCCGATCACGCCCGGACGAATCGGGTTGCGTTCCGGATCGGGCCGTCCCAGCCCGAGCAGCGAGCCCATGTAGGCGTCGAGCTCGCGCAGTTCCCATTCGCATTCGTGCTCGATCTCCAGGCCCAGCCGATGCCCGGTGACCTGTTCCTCGACGGCCGAATCGTCGACCAGGCTCAACGAGGCGAAGTCGGTCGAGGCCAGGCTGCGGCCACCGGCCAGGCGCGGGTTGATTTCCTTGGCGACCTTCTCGTTCAGCACGTTCGTGAACGCCATGTTGAACGCCGGCAGCTTGCGCTGCAGGTCGAACTGGGCCGCCATGTACGCCTGCCGGTGGGCATTGCTCTTGGCCGACAACGCCAGCATGCCCAGCGCATCCACTGCACGTGCGGACGTGGTGGAGACCGTGCTGAGGATCTTCTGTACGGCTGCCTGCATGGCAGCATGAAGTCGCGGGTCGGGAATGCTCATCGCGGCTGCAACAACGAATGGGACAGTATGGCCTGAAATTCAACCCCGGGGCAGCAGCCTGGGCCCGGGCGGCCGACAACGATGGGCCAATGTGCGCGAAATTCGACAGATATCAGCGCCCGGACCGGTCGTATCCGGGCGCCTGACGCGCGATCAGGTAACTAACAGTTACGAATCACGCGTGATGTCGTTCGCAGACCCGCCGATCCGGCTCACTTGCGCAGCGCGTCGCGAATCTCCCGCAGCAGGACGATGTCCTCGGCCGGCGGGGCGGGCGGAGCCGCAGGGGCTTCCTTCTTGAGCCGGTTGATCTGCTTGACCATCAGGAAGATGATGAACGCCAGGATCATGAAGTTCAGCGCGACCGTGATGAAACTGCCGTAGGCAAAGACGGCGCCGGCCTTCTTGGCTTCGGCCAGTGTCGTGGCGGTCTGTCCGGCCAGCGGGATGAAGTAGTTCGAGAAGTCCAGACCGCCAAACACCTTGCTGATCAGCGGCATGATCACGTCGCCCACCAGCGAGTCGACGATCTTGCCGAAGGCGCCGCCGATGATCACGCCCACCGCGAGATCGATCACGTTGCCCTTGACGGCGAACTCCCTGAACTCGGTCATGAATCCCATGTCTATGCTCCTTGTGTGCTGAGTGGTGCCACGCGCTGTGCGAAACCGCACGGGGCGACGCGACGGGAGTATTGCCGCAAGCGCGGCCAATTCCAAGCATGGTGCATGCACGTCTGCCGGCGGCGCAAGGGGCCAGCACATCGGCGCGCAGTGCGCACAAGGGTGGATGCGGCCCCATTGGGCGTGCAACGGCTGGTTTCAGCGCTGCTCAGTCGGATAGAATCACGGGTTGCCCCTAACTAGAGAAGTGCTTTTGAGGATCCCCCATGAGTGACCAGCAAGTGGACAAAGGCCGCCGCACCTGGGTTGCCGTTGCCTGTGGTGCGGGCGCGGTCGGTGGTGTGGCCACCGCGATTCCGTTTGTCAGCACCTTCCAGCCCTCCGAGAAGGCTCGCGCCGCCGGTGCGGCCGTCGAGGTCGACATCAGCAGCATGGCGCCCGGCGAGATGCTGACCGTCGAATGGCGCGGCAAGCCGGTGTGGATCATCAAACGCACCCCCGAGCAGCTCGAGTCGCTCAAGAACACCGAACCTCAGGTGGCTGACCCGAACTCCGAGCGCACGCAGTACCCCACGCCCGAGTACGCGAAGAACCAGCACCGCTCGATCAAACCCGAGATCTTTGTCGGTGTGGGCATCTGTTCGCATCTGGGTTGTTCGCCCACCAGCAAGTTCCAGACCGGCGCCCAGCCGTCGCTGCCGGACGACTGGCAGGGGGGGTTCCTCTGCCCGTGCCACGGCTCGACCTTCGACATGGCCGGCCGCGTCTACAAGAACAAGCCTGCGCCTGACAACCTCGAGGTTCCGCCGCACATGTATCTGTCGGACACCAAGCTGTTGATCGGCGAGGACAAGAAGGCCTGAGGCCTCCGATCCTGAACCCCACGCAGTATTTGAGGTGACACTTCATGGCTGAATTCAAGCAAGCGCCGGCCAATGCCACGGCGGCGCAAAAGGCGCTGAACTGGGTCGACAACCGGTTCCCGCTCACCAAGCTCTACAACGAGCACGTGGGTGAGTACTACGCGCCGAAGAACTTCAACTTCTGGTACATCTTCGGCTCGTTGGCCCTGGTTGTGCTGGTGATCCAGATCGTCACGGGCATCTTCCTCGTGATGCACTACAAGCCCGATGCCGCCAAGGCCTTCGAATCGGTCGAGTACATCATGCGCGACGTGCCCTGGGGCTGGCTGGTGCGCTACATGCACTCCACCGGCGCTTCGGCGTTTTTTGTCGTCGTCTACCTGCACATGTTCCGCGGGCTGCTCTACGGTTCGTACCGCAAGCCGCGTGAACTGGTGTGGATCTTCGGCTGCGCGATCTTCCTGTGCCTGATGGCCGAAGCCTTCTTCGGTTACCTGCTTCCCTGGGGCCAGATGTCCTACTGGGGCGCCCAGGTGATCGTGAACCTGTTCGCCGCCGTGCCCTTCGTCGGCCCCGACCTCGCGCTGCTGATCCGCGGCGACTACGTCGTCTCCGACGCCACGCTGAACCGCTTCTTCAGCTTCCACGTGATCGCGATCCCGCTGGTGCTGCTGGGCCTGGTGGTAGCGCACATCATCGCGCTGCACGAAGTGGGTTCCAACAACCCTGACGGTGTCGAGATCAAGGCCAAGAAGGACGCCAACGGGCGCCCGCTGGACGGCATTCCCTTCCACCCGTACTACACCGTGCACGACATCTTCGGCCTGAGCGTCTTCCTGATGGCGTTCACCGCGGTGGTGTTCTTTGCACCCGAGTTCGGCGGCTACTTCCTCGAGTACAACAACTTCATCCCGGCTGACCCGCTGAAGACGCCTGCGCACATCGCGCCGGTGTGGTACTTCACGCCGTACTACTCCATGCTGCGTGCGACCACCGACCCGATGGTCACCGTGCTGTGCGTGGTGGTGGGCCTGGGTGCACTGCTGGGCGTGCTCAAGGGCAACTTCGGCGGCATCGGCAAGATCGCGATGATCGTCGGTGCGGCCGTGGCCATCGCGCTGCTGAAGACCTTCGACGCCAAGTTCTGGGGCGTGGTCGTGATGGGCGGTGCCGTGGTGATCCTGTTCTTCCTGCCCTGGCTGGACCACAGCCCGGTCAAGTCGATCCGCTATCGCCCGACCTGGCACACCTATCTGTATGGCGTGTTCGTCATCTACTTCGTCATCCTCGGCTATCTGGGCATCCAGCCGCCGTCCGACATCGGGACGCTGGTGTCGCAGGTCGGCACGCTGTTCTACTTCGGCTTCTTCCTGCTGATGCCGTGGTGGAGCCGCATCGGCGAGTTCAAGCCGGTGCCCGAGCGCGTGACCTTCTCCGCCCACTGAGACTGTCGGAGCCAAGCAGAATGAAAAAACTGATCCTCTCCTTCGTGGCTTCGCTGGCAATGTGGGCTGGCGCACCGGTTGCCCATGCCGCCGGCGGCGGCATTGCCTGGGACAAGTTCCCCAAAGAGCGGGTGACCGACATGGCAGCGCTGCAGAACGGCGCCAAGCTGTTCGCCAACTACTGCCTGAACTGCCACGCTGCGGCCTTCATGCGCTACAACCGCCTGCGCGACATCGGCCTGACCGAAGCGCAGATCAAGGACAACCTCATGTTCGCCACCGACAAGGTCGGCGAAACCATGCAGGTGGCCCTCAGTGCCAAGGAAGCCAAGGAATGGTTCGGCGCCACGCCGCCTGACCTGACGGTGATCGCGCGTTCGCGTTCCGCCGCAGGGCAGGGCAGCGGTGCCGACTATCTCTACACCTACCTGCGCACCTACTACCGCGACGACACCAAGGCCACCGGCTGGAACAACCTGGCCTTCCCGAGTGTGGGCATGCCCCATGCCCTGTGGGAGCTTCAGGGCCAGCGCGTTGCGAAGTTCGTCGACGAGAAAGACCCGCACGATCCGAGCAAGACGGTCCACAAGTTTGCCGGTTTCGAGCAGGTTTCCCAGGGTTCGATGACGCCCCAGCAGTACGACGCGGCCGTGGCGGATCTCGTGGCCTATCTGCAGTGGATGGGTGAACCAGCCCAGAATCAGCGCGTGCGCCTGGGCGTGTGGGTGCTGATCTTCCTGGGCTTCTTCACCGTGATCGCCTGGCGCCTGAACGCCGCGTTCTGGAAGGACGTGAAGTAAGGACCGGCAGCGTGCCGGGCCCCCTGGCCCGGCGCGTTGCATCGTTCGGAGTGGGGTACCGCCTTCGGGCGCCCACTCCGTTTGTGTTTTCTGTGTAACTTCGCTGACCAAGGAGCACACCACCATGATGGTGCTTTACTCCGGGACCACCTGTCCGTATTCCCACCGCTGCCGTTTTGTCCTGTTCGAGAAGGGCATGGACTTCGAGATCCGCGACGTGGACCTCTTTGCCAAGCCCGAGGACATCGCACTGATGAACCCGTACAACGAGGTGCCGATCCTCGTTGAGCGCGACCTCATCCTGTACGAGTCGAACATCATCAACGAGTACATCGACGAGCGCTTCCCTCATCCGCAGCTGATGCCGGGCGACCCGGTGGCGCGAGCCCGTGTGCGGCTGTTCCTGCTCAATTTCGAGAAGGAGCTGTTCTCTCATGTGAACGTGCTCGAGTCGCGCGGCATCAAGCCGAACGACAAGCAGCTTGAAAAGGCGCGTGCGCAGATCCGCGATCGCCTGACCCAGCTTGCACCGATCTTCCTGAAGAACAAGTACATGCTGGGCGAGGACTTCTCGATGCTCGACGTGGCGATCGCGCCGCTGCTGTGGCGCCTCGACTACTACGGCATCGAACTGTCCAAGAATGCGGCGCCGCTGCTCAAGTACGCCGAGCGCATCTTCTCGCGTCCGGCCTACATCGAGGCGCTGACGCCGTCTGAAAAGGTGATGCGCAAGTGATGAACCACCCCCGCACCGCCGGTGCGCCCCGTTGCCGCAAGGCGGGGTGCAGCGGCGCGCCGGGGGCTGGCGATGCTGGCACCGAGGTGGCACCGACCACCGTGAAAGATCGTCATGAGTGAAGTCGATTCCGGCGACGCAACCCAGGGAACGTCCACCCGGCCCTATCTCGTGCGCGCCCTGCACGACTGGTGCACCGACAACGGATACACGCCGTACATCGCGGTCTATGTGAGCCGTGGCGTGCAGGTGCCGATGGAGTACGTGAAGAACAACGAGATCGTGCTGAACGTCAGCTTCGACGCGACCAGCGGCCTGAAGCTCGGCAACGACTACATCGAGTTCCGCGCCCGTTTTGGCGGGGTGGCCCGCGACATCGTGGTGCCGCTGGACCACGTGATCGCAATCTATGCCCGCGAGAACGGGCAGGGCATGGCGTTTCCGGTGCCGGCGCACGCCCATCTGGGCGGGGCCGACGCACCAGGGGCGTCCGACGAGGGGGATGACAGTGCGGCCGCTGCAGCACCCGCCACTGCGTCGCTGAAGCTGGCCCCCGTCGCCTCGGCCCCTGCCGACGCCGCGGAGGGTGACGAACCTTCGCCCGAGCCGCCACCGCCTGGTGCCCCGCGGCCTTCGCTCAAGCGCGTCAAGTGATGCGCCCGGCGGGCCCCTTGCGCAGCGCGCGGCGGGGCTCGCTTAGAATCCGGGTCTACCTTGTGTGGAGGCTCGACGCAGCCTCTCAAGCCATGCCGGCTTAGCTCAGTTGGTAGAGCAACCGCCTTGTAAGCGGTAGGTCATCAGTTCGAATCCGATAGCCGGCACCATCTTCCCCTGTGATCTGACCCTTCGCTGCCGCAGCTTGCGGGTGGGGGCGGCACCGTGCTCATCCGGCCCGCAGGGCGGGTGTTGCCAGCCCCGGGTGATCCGGTGCCTGCAGCAACGGTGATCGCAGGATGATCTCTACCGTGGCGAAAAAGTGCGTCTCGATGGCTTGCAGCGCTGCGGCCTCATCGCGGGCGAGCACGGCCTGCATCAGCTGTCGATGCTCTTGCTGCACGTCGCGGTGGTGGTCGGTGTCCAGTGGCACCGACAGCAGCCGGTAGCGCTCGCTCTGTGCGTACAGCAGGCGGCGCATCCGCAACAGCCACTCGCCCGGGCACGCACTCACCAGCGCCTCGTGAAACTCGCCATGGGCCTGGTTCCAGGCCGGCGTCTTGCGCGCCTCCTCCGTTGACGGGGTGCCCTGCAGGCGCTCCATCCGATGCGCCGCGGCAACGATCCGCGACTCCCATTCCAGGTCACCGTGCCGCATGGCCTTGGCCAGGCACAGGCCCTCGATCTCGACGCGCGTTCGCGTGAGGTCCAGCAGTTCCTCGCTGCTGACCGGGCTGACGTGATAACCGCGATGGGCTTCCGCCATCACCATGCCCTCTGCCGCGAGCCTGGACAAGGCCTCCCGGATGGCGCCGAGGCTCACGTCGTGCTGGTCTTCCAGGGCCTTGATGTTCAGCTTGGCGCCCGGCAGCAGCCGCCCCTCCTGGATGTCGGCGCGGATGCGCAGATAGGCGGACTGGGACTGGGTGGTCTTGGGGGGCAGGTTGGCCATGCGGCGATTTTATGAGGGAATGTACCGATCTCCTAAGAATATATTATTGGTTGACGAATACATCGTAGCTGCTAGAGTCCGTTCCAGCCTGAACAACACAAGGAATGCCGGATGAAGCTGCTTCGTTACACCCGCGGGGCCCATGAAGGCTGGGCCGTCCTCCACCCGTCCAGCGGTCAATGGCACGGATGTGCATCCGGCGACCCGGCGTGGCCGGGCGGGCTGGATGACTGGATCCGCCAGGGCCGCCCGGCGCTGGACACCGCTGCGGCACGCATGCTGGAGCAGCCCGCGATCACGCTGAGCGAAGTCCGGTTTCTCGCGCCGGTCGCTCGCCCGGGCAAGATCCTGTGTGTCGGCCTGAACTACCGGGACCACACCAGCGAAAGCGGCTTCGAGCAGCCGGACTACCCGACCCTGTTCACCCGATTCGGCACCAGTCTCACGGCGCACGAGGCACCGCTGCTGCACTCCGGCCTGTCGGACACGCTGGACTACGAAGGCGAACTGGTGGCCGTGATCGGGCGGGGCGGGCGGCACATCGCCTCGGCCGATGCGCTGGACCATGTGCTGGGCTACTCGGTTTTCAACGATGGCAGCGTGCGCGAATACCAGTTCAAGACGCCCCAGTGGACGATGGGCAAGAACTTCGATGCCACCGGCGCCTTCGGCCCCTTTCTCGTGACGGCCGACGAGTTGCCGCCTGGCGCCCGGGGCCTGCAGCTCGAGACCCGTCTGAACGGCCAGGTCGTGCAGTCGGCCAACACCCGCGACATGGTGTTTGACGTGGCCACCCTGATCGTGACGATCAGCCAGGCGATCACGCTGGAAGCCGGTGACCTGATCGTGGCCGGCACGCCGGCCGGCATCGGCCATGCCAGGGAGCCCAGGCTCTACATGCGTCCGGGCGATACCTGTGAAGTGGAGATCGAAGGCATCGGCCTGTTGCGCAACCGCGTGGTGGCACAGGAGGCGCCTGTCGCCGCCGCCTGAACCACTCCCACCCCGACACCACAACCACCCGAGGAGACCACCATGACGACCCCAAGCCTTCGTGCCGCCTGGAGCGCACTGACCACCGCCGTGATCGCGCTCGGCGCCACGGCCACGATCGCCGCCTTTGTCGCACCTGCGGCCATGGCGCAGGACTTCAAGGCGCGCACGGCCCGTTTCGGCCACGGCATGGCCGACAGCCATCCGGCCGGCCAGGCGGCCCGGCGCTTTGCAGCCGAAATGGAAAAGGCCAGCGACGGCAAGATGAAGATCTCGGTGATCGCCAACCAGGCACTGGGCCCGGACCCCCAGATGCTGGCGGCGCTTCAGGGTGGCGTGCAGGAGTTCTATACCGGCAGCGCGCTGGCCATGCTCGGCCAGGTCAAGGAACTCGGCTTCCAGGACGTGCCTTTCCTCTTCAAGTCCGAAGCCGAAGCGCACGCCGTGTTCGACGGCCCGGTGGGTGAGCACCTCAACCGCAGGCTGGCCAGCGTCGGGATTCATGTGCTGGGCTGGTGGGAAAACGGCTTCCGCCACATCACCAACTCGCGTCGACCGATCCATACGCTGGAAGACCTCAAGGGCCTGAAGCTGCGCACCCAGCCCAATCCGCTCACGCTGGACGCCTTCAAGGCCATCGGGGCCAACGCAGCGCCGTTGCCGTGGTCGGAGCTGTTCGTTGCACTGGAAACCCGCGCCTTCGACGGACAGGAAAACCCCGTCGTCCTGATGTACACCCAGCGTTTCTACGAGGTCCAGAAGTACATGACCTTGTCGGGGCACGTCTATTCGCCGTTGATCTTCGCGGTCTCACGCAAGTTCTGGGACAGCCTGAGCCCGGCCGAGCAGCGGGCGATGACGGCCGCCGCCCGGAACGCCACGACCTTCCAGCGCACGACCACGGCAGCCGAAGCTGCCGGTGCACTCAAGGGCATGAAGGACAAGGGCATGCAGGTCACGCAGTTCTCCGAGGCTGACCTGCAGGCCATTCGTGACCGTGTGCCGGCGGCCATTGCGCCTCACCTCGAACGTATCGGCCCGGAGTTCATGGCGTTGGTCCAGGGCGAGATCGCCAAGTACCGCGCGGGGGCCAAATGACGGCCACGGTGCCTCGCATGGCTGTGCTGCCGGATGCCTTCGTCGCGGGTCTGCGAAGCGTGCTCGGCAGCCGCATGAATGCCAGTCGCACGGTCTGCGAGCAGCATGGGCGTGACGAATCCATCTTCCCGACCATGCCACCCCAGGCGGTGGCCTTTGCGCAAACCATCGAGGAGGTGGTGGCCATCGTCAGGCTCTGCGCGCGGCATCAGGTGCCTCTCGTGCCCTATGGCGCCGGTTCGTCACTCGAGGGCAACACGCTCGCGGCGCACGGGGGGCTGACGCTGAACCTGCAGCAGATGGACCGCATCGTTGCCATCCACCCCGAAGACCAGACCGCCACCGTTCAGCCCGGGGTGACGCGCAAGGCGCTCAATGCTGCCCTGCGCGACAGCGGACTGTTCTTTCCGGTCGACCCGGGAGCCGATGCGACCCTCGGTGGCATGTGTGCCACACGCGCGAGCGGGACCAACGCGGTGCGCTACGGCACGATGCGCGAGAACGTCGTGAACCTGACAGTGGTGATGCCCGACGGCAGCCTCGCGCAAACCGCCAGGCGGGCGCGAAAGAGCGCCGCCGGCTACGACCTGACGCGTCTGTTCGTGGGCTCGGAAGGCACGCTCGGCGTGGTGGTCGAGGCCACTGTGCGGCTGCACCCGCTGCCGGAACAGGTGATGGCAGCCGTGTGTGCGTTCAACGACATCGGCAGTGCGGTGCGTGCCGTCACGATGATCATCCAGCTCGGGGTACCCATTGCGCGATGCGAATTCGTCGACGAGGTGGCGGTGGAGGCACTGAACCGCCACAGTGCGGCCGGGCTGCCGTTGCAGCCGCATCTGTTCTTCGAGTTCCATGGCAGTGAACGAGGTGTGCAGGAGCAGATCGACACCGTGCAGGGCGTGACACAGGAACTGGGGGGCACCGGCTTTGCCTGGGCCCGCACCCCTGAGGAACGCACCCGTCTGTGGGAGGCGCGGCACAACGTGTACTACGCAGCGCTCCAGCTGCGTCCTGGCTGCCGATCCATCGTGACCGACGTGTGCGTGCCGATCTCGCGCCTGGCCGAGTGCGTCGACGCCACGGCCGCCGACCTGCGCGCCAGCGGGCTGATCGCACCGATCGTCGGCCATGTGGGCGACGGCAACTTTCACGTGCAAATGCTGGTCGACGATACCCGACCGGAAGAGGTCGAGCGGGCTGAATCGCTCAATGCCCGCATGGTGGCCCGCGCGCTGGCGCTGGACGGCACCTGCACCGGTGAGCATGGTGTGGGGCTGCACAAGCAGGGCTTCCTGCGCGACGAAGTCGGCGAGATGTCCGTGCGTGTGATGCGCGCGATCAAGCAGGCGATCGATCCGCACAACCTCATGAATCCGGGCAAGGTCTTCGCCTTCGACGGTGAGTGAAGGGGCGGTCATGTCGAAACTGATCGGCTGGTACTTCCGGGGCCTGGAGGTGCTGATGGTGCTGTGCCTGGCGGCCATGTGCGTGATGGTGTTCGGCAACGTCGTGCTCAGGCACCTGTTCAACACCGGCATCAACGTGTCCGAGGAGCTGTCGCGCTTCAGTTTCATCTGGCTGACCTTCCTCGGCGCGGTGGTGGCCACCCGCGAAGGGACCCACCTCGGAATGGACCTGCTGCTGCGGCGTCTGCCGCCGCAGGCCGCGCGCGCCGCGCTGGTACTGGGTCAGTTGCTGATGCTGCTGTGCTGCGCCGTGCTGCTGTGGGGCATGGTGCGCCAGCATCCCATCAACGCGGCCAACATCGGGCTGGTCACCGGCGTGCCGCTGAGCCTGGTCTACGGCGTGGCGTATCTGTGCGCCGTGTCGATCGGAGCGATGGCCCTGTGCAACGTGGTGCGTCTGTGCCGCGGACGGCCGATGGCCTTCGGCTCGTCACCCCACCTCGAAGAATGAAAGTCGCACCTCCATGATCGTCCTGGTGTTCGTGCTGGTGCTGCTCGGGGCCATGGCCCTGGGCATGCCGATCCCTTTTGCACTGCTGGTCTCGGCGATCGGGATGATGCTGTTCATGGGCCTGTTCGATCCGCAGATCCTCGCCCAGAACATGCTGGCGGGTGCTGACAGCTTCCCGCTGATGGCCATCCCGTTTTTCGTGCTCGCTGGAGAGCTGATGAACGCAGGCGGCATCTCGCGGCGCATCGTTGGTGTCGCCGAGGCCTGGGTCGGGCACTTCAAGGGTGGCCTGGGCTACGTCGCGATCTTTGCGTGCGTGGTCATGGCTTCGCTGTCGGGTTCGGCGATTGCCGACACGGCGGCCGTGGCAGCCCTGCTCATCCCGATGATGCGCAAGGCGGGCTACGACGTGCCGCGGTCCAGCGGCCTGATCGCCTCGGGCGGGATCATTGCGCCCATCATTCCGCCATCCATCGGTTTCGTGATGCTCGGTGTCGTGGGCAACATCTCGATCACCAGCCTGTTCGTGGCCGGCATCGTGCCCGGGCTGCTGATGGCGCTGGCCCTGGTGTTGACCTGGCGCTACCAGGCCGGGCGCGACGACATGCCACGCGGCGAGCGGGTCGCCACGTCGGCGCGCTGGTCGGCCACGCTGGCCGGTGCCTGGGCCCTGTTCCTGCCGGTCATCATCGTGGGTGGGCTCAAGCTCGGCTTCTTCACCCCGACCGAAGCCGCGGTGGTGGCGGTGTTCTACGCGCTGTTTGTCGGGTTTGTGGTCTACCGGGAACTGAGCCTGGGTCGGCTGTATGGCCTGATCCTGTCGGCGGGCAAGACGTCGGCGGTGGTGATGTTCCTGGTGGCGGCGGCCCAGGTGTGCGCCTGGCTGATCGCTGCGGCCAACATCCCGATGGTGGTGGCCGACCTGCTGTCTCCGCTGGTGGACAGCCCCCGGTTGCTGATGCTGGCGATCATGGTGCTGGTGTTTGTGGTTGGCACGGCGCTCGACTTCGCGCCCACCATCCTGATCCTGGCGCCGGTGCTGCTGCCGGTGGTGCGCATGGCCGGCATCGATCCCGTGTGTTTCGGGGTGTTGTTCGTGATGAACAACGCGATCGGCCTGATCACGCCACCCGTGGGGACGGTGCTCAATGTCGTGAGCGGCATTGCGCGCCAGCGGCTCGAGCCGGTCGTGCGCGCCGTGCTTCCGTACCTGGCCGCCCAGATGGCGGTGCTGCTGCTGCTGGTGATGTTCCCGCAGATAGTGACGGCGCCGCTGCGCTGGCTGGGTCGATGAGCGGGCCGCCGGTTCGTGAATGTGTCAATTGCCGCACGCTTGCGCCGGCTTTGCGATTCAGCCCGATTGAACCTTGACCCTGATTGCGCTAACCTCCCACCCCTGGCGCCGCAGCACTTCCTCCAGCCTGGGCTGGAGTTGCCGCAGCTTGGCAGCTGCTGCCGAGTTGGGCGCCAGCAAGGACCACCCTTGTTCATCGACAGGCCCGGGTTTCACATGGGCCGCGAGCGCGGGTGGCAGGTGGGGGCGTATCACCTCGAAGCGCGCATGCGATTCCCGCAGGCGTTGCTGTAGCCGTTCCAGGGGGCCTGAGCGGCTCAGTGCCTCGGCAATCGGCAGCGTGTGTTGAGCGCGCTGGTTCATGGGCAGGAGTGTACCGATGCAGATCATCATCACCCACGGCAGCCTGGCACGCACCCGCGTGCTGCGCATGAACCGGCTTCAGCTGGTCGCAGGCGCGCTGCTGCTGGTGGCCCTGCTCATGGCCTTGTCGGGCGCGATCTACCACTACGTGTTCCTCAAGGCCGCGCAGGCCGGCTGGCCCGTGGTGAGCCGCCTGGTCCAGCTGGTCGTCAAGGACGAATTCGCGCAGCGAGACCGTTACATGCGCGAAAACCTCGAAGCCATGGCGCGCAAGGTCGGCGAGATGCAGGCCAAGCTGGTGCAGCTCGAGGCGGTGGGTGAGCGGGTGTCCGGCCTTGCAGGCCTCAAGCCTGAGGACGTTCGCCCTGATCCCGCCACGTCGCCGGCCACGGTGTCGGCGCCCGCCGCCGAGGGGGGCCCGTTTGTCCCGCTGGTCAGCCCGTCGCTTCAGGAGCTGAACCAGGCCGTCGAACGGCTGGACGTGCAGACGCAGCAGAACGCCGATGTCTTCACCTTTGTCGAGTCCCGACTGTTCGAGCAGCAGCTCAAGGCCCTGATGGTGCCGAACTCCCGTCCGGTGGCAGTGGCCAGCACGTCGGGCTTCGGCTTCCGGTCCGACCCCTTTTCCGGCCGCTCTGCGCTGCACACCGGGCTGGACTTTCCGGCCGATGTCGGCACGCCGATCGTCGCTGCGGCCGGCGGGGTCGTGATCACCGCCGAGTACCACAACGCCTATGGCAACATGATCGACCTGGACCACGGCAACGGCTTGGTCACCCGCTATGCCCACGCCTCGAAACTGGTCGTGAAGGCCGGCGACATCGTGCGGCGCGGTCAACTGATTGCCCACGTGGGCTCGACCGGTCGCTCGACCGGTCCGCATCTGCACTTCGAGGTGCTGGTGTCCGGCGTGCAGCAGGACCCGGCCCGCTTCCTCGCAGGCGGTGGTGCCACGGCCCCGCCCCGCACGGCAGCCGCCGCTCGCGCCGGACCGCGCTGAAACTTCAGCCGCCCCCGGTGCACCACCCTGCGCCGGGGTGCTCTGCCGAACCTCCCGCACGCACACGGGGAGAACCACCCCCGGTGCTAAACTTCCTCGCTTTTGGGGCCGACGCCTGCCCTTGACCGGGCCGAGCGCTGGTCCGGTCGAGAGCGCAACCCGGCCTCCCGCCGGGCTTGCGAGCCTGAGGATGCCCAGGCTTGCAATGCGTTGCGACGGCCCCAGATGCCTGCCTTGCGCCGCTTGCCGGCGCTGTCTTGTCTACAAGAACCAATCCGCATGTTGCCCAAGCTTCTCACCCAGATTTTCGGCAGTCGCAATGATCGCCTCCTCAAGCAGTACCGGCGTGTGGTGGACAAGATCAATGCCCTGGAGCCGCAGTTCGAGAAGCTCAGCGACGACCAGCTGCGCGAAAAGACCCAGGAGTTCCGCCAGCGCGTGAGCGATGGCCAGTCGCTCGACGACCTGCTGCCCGAGGCCTTCGCGGTGGTCCGGGAGGGCAGCAAGCGTGTGCTGAAGATGCGTCACTTCGACGTCCAGCTCATCGGCGGCATGACGCTGCACAACGGCAAGATCGCCGAAATGCGCACCGGTGAAGGCAAGACCCTGATGGCCACGCTGCCGGTCTACCTCAATGCCCTGGCGGGCAAAGGGGTGCACGTGGTCACGGTCAATGACTACCTCGCACGCCGCGACGCCGAGTGGATGGGGCGGCTCTACACCTTCCTCGGCCTGACGGTGGGCGTGAACCTGCCGCAGATGCCGCGCGAAGAGAAGCAGGCGGCCTATGGCGCCGACGTCACCTACGGCACGAACAACGAGTTCGGTTTCGACTACCTGCGCGACAACATGGTCTATGAAACGGCCGACCGTGTGCAGCGTGGCCTGAACTACGCCATCGTCGACGAGGTGGACTCCATCCTGATCGACGAGGCGCGCACGCCGCTGATCATCAGCGGACAGGCCGAAGACCACACCGAGCTGTACATCCGCATCAACAAGGTCGTGCCGCTGCTCAAGAAGCAGATCGGCGAGGCCGACCCCCGCACCGGCGAGGGTGTGATCGAACCGGGTGACTTCACGCTCGACGAAAAGACGCACCAGGTCTTCCTCACCGAGGCCGGCCACGAACGCGCCGAGGCCATCCTGTCGCAGGCCGGGCTGCTGAACGAGGGCGCGAGCCTCTACGATCCGGCCAACATCACGCTGATGCATCACCTGTACGCGGCACTGCGGGCCAATCACCTGTACCACCGCGACCAGCACTATGTGGTGCAGGACGGCGAAGTCATCATCGTCGACGAATTCACCGGCCGCCTGATGTCGGGCCGCCGCTGGTCCGATGGCCTGCACCAGGCGGTCGAGGCCAAGGAAGGCGTGCAGATCCAGGCCGAGAACCAGACGCTCGCCTCGATCACCTTCCAGAACTACTTCCGCATGTACGGCAAGCTGTCGGGCATGACCGGCACGGCCGACACCGAGGCCTACGAGTTCCAGGAGATCTACGGCCTGGAAACCGTGGTGATCCCGCCCAACCGCCCGACGCAGCGCAAGGATGACCTCGACCGGGTCTACAAGACCAGCCGCGAGCGCTACGACGCGGTGATCGGCGACATCCGCGAGTGCTACGAGCGTGGCCAGCCGGTGCTGGTGGGCACCACCTCGATCGAGAACTCCGAGCTGATCTCCGGCCTGCTCACCCAGGCCGGGCTGCCGCATCAGGTGCTCAACGCCAAGCAGCACGCCAAGGAAGCCGAGATCATCGCCCAGGCCGGCCGGCCCCGCATGATCACGATCGCCACCAACATGGCCGGTCGCGGCACCGACATCGTGCTGGGCGGCAACGTCGAGAAGCAGGTCCAGCTGATCGAGGCCGACACCAGCCTCGGCGACGCCGAGAAACAGGCGCGTGCGCAGCAGTTGCGTGACGAATGGCAGAGCCTGCACGAGCAGGTCGTGGCCAACGGCGGCCTGCGCATCATCGCCACCGAGCGCCACGAGTCGCGCCGCATCGACAACCAGCTGCGCGGCCGCTCCGGCCGCCAGGGCGACCCGGGCTCCTCGCGCTTCTACCTTTCGCTTGAAGATCCGCTGATGCGCATCTTTGCCGGCGACCGGGTCAAGGCCATCATGGATCGCCTCAAGATGCCCGACGGCGAGGCCATCGAGGCCGGCATCGTCACCCGCAGCATCGAAAGCGCCCAGCGCAAGGTCGAGGCACGCAACTTCGACATCCGCAAGCAGCTGCTCGAGTACGATGACGTCAGCAACGACCAGCGCAAGGTGATCTACCAGCAGCGCAACGACATCCTGGATGCCCAGGACATGTCGGTGGCGATCCAGGGCTTGCGTGAAGGGGCGGTCAACGACGTGGTGCGCACCTACGTGCCGGCCGAAAGCGTCGAGGAACAATGGGATCTGCCAGCGCTGGAGAAGACGCTGCGCGAGGAATGGCAGCTCGAGGTCGAGCTTGTCAGCTGGGTCGAGAAGAGCGACGCTGTGACCGACGAGGACATCCTCGCCCGGGTGGTCGAGGCTGCCCACGCTGCCTACCAGTCCAAGGTCGAGCGGGTCGGCAAGGAGCAGTTCATGCAGTTCGAACGCATGGTGCTGCTGCAGTCCATCGACTCTCATTGGCGTGAACACCTGGCCGCACTCGATTACCTGCGCCAGGGCATCCACCTGCGTGGTTATGCGCAGAAGAACCCCAAGCAGGAATACAAGCGCGAGGCCTTCGAGCTCTTCGGCCAGCTGCTCGACGTGGTGAAGATGGAAGTCACCCGCATCCTGATGACGGTGCGCATCCAGACCCAGGAAGAGGTTGCGCAGGCTGCGGAGGCCATCGAGGACAAGGCCGAGCACATCTCGAACGTGACCTACACGCACCCGAACGAAGACGGCAGTGTGGCCACCGAAACCGACGAGGCCACCCGGGTCGCGGCCGTGCCGCGCGTGGGTCGCAACGAGCCCTGCCCCTGCGGCAGCGGCAAGAAGTACAAGCACTGCCACGGTCAGCTGGCCTGAAGGCCGCCGACCTGACGACTTTCCGCTCCCACCGCACGCCCCACAGGACCCGACCATGCCCGTGAACCTGACCGCCCCCGACCCCAAGAGCCTGCATCCCGTGCCCGGAGTCGAGCTGGGCATCGCGATGGCGGGCGTGCGCAAGGCCAACCGGCGGGACCTCACCGTCATCACGCTGGCCGAAGGCAGCACGGTTGCGGGCGTGTTCACCCGCAACCGCTTCTGTGCGGCACCCGTTCAGCTGGCGCGCAAGCACCTGGACCTGAACCTGGGTATTCGCGCCATGGTGATCAACACCGGCAACGCCAATGCCGGCACGGGCGAAGACGGCTATGTGCGCGCGTATTCGACCTGCGTGGCCCTGGCCCGCAAGCTCGAGATCTCGCCCGAGCAGGTGCTGCCGTTCTCGACCGGGGTGATCATGGAGCCGCTGCCGGTCGACCGCATCGAGGCCGGCCTGCCAGCGGCGCTGGCCGACCTGCATGCCGCCCACTGGGCCGAAGCGGCCGAGGGCATCATGACGACGGACACCCTGCCCAAGGCGGCATCACGCCAGGTCAGCCTTGGCGGGGCGATGGTCACCGTCACCGGCATCAGCAAGGGGGCCGGGATGATCCGCCCCAACATGGCGACGATGCTCGGGTTCATGGCCACCGATGCCAAGGTGGCCCCGGCGCTGGTGCAGGCGCTGGTGCGCGAGGCTGCGGACCTGTCATTCAACCGCATCACCATCGACGGCGACACCTCGACCAACGACTCCTTCGTGCTGGTTGCCACCCATCAGGCAGCCCACCCCGAGATCACCCGCCTCGATTCCCCTGAAGGCCAGGCCTTGCGCGCGGCCGTGGTCGCAGTGGCCCAGGAGCTGGCTCAGGCCATCGTCCGCGACGGCGAAGGCGCCACCAAGTTCATCACCGTGCAGGTCGACGGTGGCCGCACCGAGGACGAATGCCGCAAGGTGGCGTATGCCATCGCGCATTCGCCGCTCGTGAAGACGGCGTTTTTTGCCAGCGACCCCAACCTGGGCCGCATCCTCGCCGCGGTGGGCTATGCAGGCATCGACGACCTCGACCAGAGCGGGATCGACCTCTATCTGGATGACGTGCACGTGGCACGCAACGGCGGGCGGCACCCGGACTACCAGGAAGCCGACGGCCAGCGTGTCATGAAGCGCAGCGAGATCACGGTGAAGGTGCTGCTCGGGCGAGGCTCGGCCAGCGCGACCGTCTGGACCTGTGACCTGTCGCACGACTACGTCACGATCAACGCCGACTACCGCAGCTGAACACCGCGGGCGGCGGCGGGCCATCGGCCGACGCTGCCCTCACGCGCCACGCAAGGCCAGTTCCAGGTCGTCCAGCGTTTCTTCGAGCTGGCGCAGTGCCCGCCCCGAGCGGGTGCGGCAGGCCGGACGTTCGCTCACCAGCGTGCGTCGGGGATCGTTCAGCACGTCCAGGTTCAGCCCGAGCCCGTGTCGCGCCAGCTGTTCGCTCAGCCGGATCCGGCGTGAACGCAACATCTCGCGGGTGCGCTGATAGGCGTGTTCGGCCAGGCGCCGGCGCTGCGAGTAGCTGAAGGTGTTGGTCATGAACAGCTCGGCGTCGCGCTGATCCGGCTCGAACAGCAGGATGTCGGTGCCGGGGTAGGCCCGTTCGTAGCCCTTCATGCCCAGTTCCAGCCGCGAGTGGATCATCGAGCGGAAGGTCTGGGACAACACCACCGGCAGGCCGCCATCGACGATGCGCGGGATGCGTGCCTCACCGCGACGCATCACGCGTTGCTGGTCGGGCTGCGTGGCGTCGAAGGGTACCAGCGGGTTCAGGCAGATCAGCAGGTCCAGGCCCTGTTCGAGCAGCACCGATGCGTGCACGGTCTTTTTCAGGGCTCCGTCGACGTAGTAGTGGCCGTCGATCTCGACCGGAGGAAACAGGCCAGGCAGGGCTGCACTGGCCTGCACGGCCTTCGAGATCGGCACATGGTCCAGCCCGGGCAGACCGAAGGGTGCAGCGGCGCCGCTGTCCAGGTCGGTGGCCACGAGCACCAACTGGCGCTTGAGCTGGCGGAAATCATTGGTGCGACCCTCCTGGCTGAACAGGTGGGCGAGCCGGCGGTCGATCAGGCGATTGGAAAAAAGGCCGGTCGGGATCGCACGCCCCAGGCGCTCGAACGCGCTGAGCAGCGAGCGGCGCTTGAACGTGTAATGCAGGCCGGCGGTGGCCAGCAGACCGGGCAGGGCGGCCAGGCGGGAGATGAACTCACCGATGGCCGGTCGCACCAGCAAGGCGGGTTCGAAGACATCGCTCTCGGGGCCCTCGTTCTCGATGAACGCGCGGCACAGTTCGCGCGGTCCGATGCCGTTGGCCAGCCCGGCGGCAATGAAACCGCCGGCCGACACGCCGACGTAACTCTGGCAGTCGGTGAACCGAAGGCCGGTCAGTGACTCCTCGAGTGCACACAATGCGCCGATCTCGTAGATGGCGCCCAGCGGGCCCCCCCCGGCCAGTGCCAGGCCGATACGCGACGGGGGGTGGGGCGTCGCGGCGTGGTCGTTGGGTGCACGAAACTTGGGCATGGATTCAGTTTATGGGTGCAACCAGGCGCCCATTGAGGGGCGCACCCTAAACGACCCCGGGGGTTTCCCGAGTTTCGGTGGCCCGGTGTGACGTATGCCACGGTCGGGGCGCGTGCGCATGAAAAAGGGCGCCAAGGCGCCCCAGGGTCGGCAGGGCAAAGCCCTGCGCAAAAGGGTGGCAGGGTCGCCTCAGGCGGCCTTGCGTGCGGCAGCGCGCTTGGTGGCGGGCTTGGCCACACCATTGCTTGCGGCGCGGCTGGCGGCCTTGCGGGGCGCCGCGGCAGCTGCCTTGGCCGTCGGCTTGGCAGCCGGCTTGGCGGCCGGGGTCTTCGACAGCTTGGCGACGGCCTTGTTGAGCTCTTCGATGCGGGCGATCAGCGCCTCGACATCCTTGTTGCTCGGCACACCCAGGCGGTTGAGCGCCTTGGCCACACGCTCTTCGAAGATGGTCTCGAGCTTGTCCCAGTGCTGGCCAGCCTTGTTGGTGATGTCGCCGGCCACCGAGGTCATGCGGCTGGAGACTTCACCGATCTTGTCTTCGGCCACCGCTTGCGTCTTGCGCTGGATCGACACGCCTTCCTTGACCAGGGCCTCGAACACCTTGCCGCCTTCTTCCTGTGCCTTCGCAAAGGCGCCCAGGCCAGCCAGCCAGATCTGGGAGGCGGAGTCCTTCACGGTGCTGGCGAACTGGCTGTCGAGCAGGTTTGCGGCGCCGGCCGACTTCTTCTCGGCCATCTTCTGCAGTTTCTTGACCATGGGGGCTCCTAAGGTTGTGTGGTCCGTATGCATCGCACTATAGGGGCCCGGGGGGACCACCGGCTAGGAGCAGCCGCCTAAAAACCTAGTGAGCGGGCTCTATGCAGGTTCGGGAAAGCGCGCAGCAGCGCAACGCTTTGCATGGACAAGAATCCGCAGATCATCGTTCAGGAGGATCCCATGCAGTATTTCGTCACCGGTGCCACCGGCTTCATCGGCAAACGACTCGTCAAGAAGCTCCTGGAGCGCCGTGGCGCCGTGGTGTACTTCCTGCTGCGCAGCGAGAGCCAGGCCAAGGTGCCCGAGCTGCTGGCTTACTGGGGCGTCAGCAAGGCCCGGGCGATCCCGGTGCATGGCGACCTCACCGCGCGCAAGCTGGGCGTGAGCGCCGAGGACATCAAGGCACTCAAGGGTCAGATCGATCACATCTTCCACCTGGCCGCGGTGTACGACCTGTCGGCTGACGAGGAGTCGCAGGTCGCCGTCAACGTCGAGGGCACCCGCAACGCGGTCGAATTCGCCAAGGCCATCGACGGCGGGCATTTCCACCTGGTGTCGTCGATCGCGGCGGCCGGCCTGTACGAGGGCGTGTTCCGCGAAGACATGTTCGACGAGGCCGAGAACCTCGATCACCCCTATTTCTCGACCAAGCACGAGAGCGAGAAGATCGTGCGCCGCGAATGCAAGGTGCCGTGGACGGTCTACCGTCCGGCCATGGTGGTGGGCGATTCGCGCACCGGCGAGATGGACAAGATCGACGGCCCGTACTACTTCTTCAAGCTCATCCAGCGCATGCGCCAGATCCTGCCGCCGTGGATGCCGGCCGTGGGCCTGGAGGGTGGCCGCGTCAACATCGTGCCGGTGGACTTTGTGGTCGACGCACTCGACCACATCAGCCACAGCAAGGCCGACCTCAGCAAGCGCTGCTTCCACCTGGTCGATCCCAAGGGCTACCGCGTGGGCGACGTGCTCGACATCTTCAGCAAGGCCGCGCACGCGCCCAAGATGAACCTGTTCGTGAACGCGGCGCTGCTGGGTTTTGTGCCCAAGAGCATCAAGAAGGGCCTGATGGCCCTGGCGCCGGTCCGCCGCGTGCGCAACGCGGTGATGAAGGACCTCGGCCTGCCCGAGGACATGCTGACGTTCATCAACTACCCCACCCGCTTCGACTGCCGCGAGACACAGGCGGCGCTCAAGGGCAGCGGCATCGAGTGCCCGAACCTGCACGACTACGCCTGGCGCCTGTGGGACTACTGGGAGCGGCACCTCGATCCGGACCTGTTCATCGACCGTTCGCTGCGTGGCGCCGTGGCGGGCAAGGTGGTGCTGGTGACAGGGGGGTCGTCGGGCATCGGCCTGGCCGCGGCGATGAAGTTTGCGGAGGCTGGCGCGATCACGGTGATCTGTGCCCGCGACGAGGCCAAGCTGGTCGAGGCACGTGCGGAGATCCTCGCGTTTGCCGGCAAGGATGCCAAGGTGCACACCTTCTCGGCCGACATCGCCAGCGAGGAAAGCTGCGGCGCGCTGCTGACCTGGCTGCATGAAGAGTTCGGCGGGGTCGATGTGCTGATCAACAACGCGGGGCGCTCCATCCGGCGTGCGATCGAGAACAGCTACGACCGGTTCCACGACTACGAACGCACGATGCAGCTCAACTACTTCGGCTGCCTTCGCGTGACCATGGGCCTGTTGCCCGGCATGGTGGCCAAGAAGCGTGGGCATGTGGTGAACATCAGCTCGATCGGGGTGCTGACGAATGCACCGCGGTTCTCGGCCTATGTGGCCAGCAAGGCCGCGCTGGACGCGTGGACCCGCTGCGCCTCCAGCGAGTTTGCCGACGTGGGCGTGACCTTCACGACGATCAACATGCCGCTGGTGCGCACACCGATGATCGCGCCGACCAAGATCTACAACAACGTGCCCACACTGTCACCGGAAGAGGCGGCCGACATGATCGCCCAGGCCGTGGTCTACAAGCCGGTGCGCATCGCCACCCGCCTGGGCATCACCGGCCAGGTGCTGCACGCGCTGGTGCCGCGCGTGGCGCAGATCATCATGAACACCAGTTTCCGGATGTTCCCCGACAGCGAAGCGGCCAAGGGCGAAAAGGGCAGCAAGTCCAACCTGTCGCCCGAGGCGATCGCACTGCAGCAGATGATGCGCGGCATCCACTTCTGATGGTCAGGCGCACCCGCCGAGGGCCGGGCCGTCCCCGGCCTCGGCGGGCCGCGGCGCGCTCGCCGCAACTCAGCGAGCTGGCGCGATGTCGGTGACGGTGTAGGTCGAACCGACCTTCTCGGCCTTGAACGTCACCTTGTCGCCGACCTGCACCTTGTCGAGCAGGGCGGGCGGTTCGGCGCGGAAGACCATCGTCATCGGCGGCATGTCCAGGTTGCGGATCTCGCCGTGCTTGATCGTGATCTTGCCGGCGGCCTTGTCGATCTTGCGGACCTCGCCTTCGCTGGCCTGGGCCAGGGCTGTTCCAGCGACCAGACCCAGACCCAGTGCCAGGCTGCGCAGCAGATGTTTCATCATGGGGAAGATCCTTGCAGGATTCAGGTGCGACCGGAGCGATGGTAGCTCTGGTAGACCGATGACTGGCCCTGGCGGGTGACGAGCAGCACATCGTAGGCATCGCGCTGATCACCCATTTCCATGCCTGGCGAGCCCACCGGCATGCCTGGCACCGCCAGGCCCAGCGCCTCGGGCCGCTCCTTGATGAGGCGATGGATCTCGCGAGCAGGGACATGGCCTTCCAGCACATAGCCCTGCACGCGTGCGGTGTGGCAAGAACCGAAGCGCGCCGGCATGCCGAGTTTCTCGCGGACGTCGGCCGGGCCCTGGACGTCGGTTACCCTGACCTCGAAGCCGGCAGCCTGGAGGTGGTCGACCCAGCCCTGGCAGCAGCCGCAGGTGGCGGACTTCCAGACCTCGATCAGCGGCTTCGGCCGTGCCGCCAGCACGGGGGCGGCGAGCGCAAGGGCGCCCAGGGCCGCACCGGCGAGCAGCGAGCGGCGGGCCAGGAGCGGGTCAGGGGAGGCAGGTCGGGCCATGGTGAAGTCTCTCGTGTGGATCAGGGGGGGGCGGTTGCCGATGACGGGTTGGAGCCTGCAGCCCGCCCGATGTTCCGCAAGGATGCACCTTCCCACGGTGTCAGGGTCAAGCCCCGCGCGCCGGATTCGGCGGGCCGACACACCGACACTGCGGGGATTCCCTAGAATCGGGCCCGAGCATCCCAGTCTTCCGGAGCCCCATCATGAGCCAAGCCCCGTCCTCCGAACATGATCTGACGCATATCGCCCCGCGCGACAAGGCCGAGATCCTGGCGCAGGCCCTGCCTTACATCCGCAAGTTCCACGGCAAGACCATCGTGATCAAGTACGGCGGCAACGCCATGACCGATCCGGCCCTCCAGCAGGACTTTGCCGAAGACGTGGTGCTGCTCAAGCTGGTCGGCATGAACCCGGTCGTCGTGCACGGCGGCGGGCCCCAGATCGACGAGGCGCTGGCCAAGATCGGCAAGAAGGGCACCTTCGTGCAGGGCATGCGGGTGACGGACGAAGAGACCATGGAAGTGGTCGAGTGGGTGCTGGCGGGTCAGGTGCAACAGGACATCGTCGGCCTCATCAATGCCGCCGGGGGCAAGGCGGTGGGTCTGACCGGGCGGGACGGTGGCCTGATCCGGGCGCGCAAGCTGCGCATGAAGGACCGCGACGACCCCTCCAAGGAGCATGACGTCGGCCAGGTCGGCGAGATCGAATCGGTCGATCCCTCGGTCGTGCGTGCCCTGCAGGACGACCAGTTCATTCCGGTGATCTCGCCGCTGGGCTTCGGCGAGCACAACGAAAACTACAACATCAATGCCGACGTGGTGGCCGGCAAGCTGGCCGAGGTGCTGAAGGCCGAGAAGCTGATGCTGCTCACCAACACCCCGGGTGTGCTCGACAAGACCGGCAAGCTGCTCACCGACCTCACGGCCCGCGAGATCGACGAACTGTTCGCGGACGGCACGATCTCGGGTGGCATGCTGCCCAAGATTGCCTCGGCGCTGGATGCAGCCAAGAGTGGTGTGCATGCGGTGCACATCATCGACGGGCGCGTGCCGCACGTGATGCTGCTGGAGGTCCTGACCGACCAGGCCTTCGGCACGATGATCCGCTCGCACTGAGGCGTTGCGGCCCACATGGCTGGCCGCGCCAGGGTCTGGCTCTTCGATCTCGACAACACGCTGCATGATGCGTCGCATGCGGTGTTCCGCCTGATCGACGGGTCGATGACCGACTACATCTCGCGTGAACTGCAGGTCGACCGGCAGCATGCCGACCACCTGCGGCGCGAGTACTGGCGCCGCTATGGCGCCACCATGCTCGGCCTGCAGCGTCACCACGGCGTGCGCCCTGCGCACTTTCTGGCGGACACCCATGCCCTGCCGGGTCTGGAAGATCGTTTGCGCAGCCATGCCCACGACCGGGCCGCGCTGCGCAGGCTGTCCGGGCGCAAGTACGTGCTGACCAACGCGCCGGCCGACTACGCCTGGCGGGTGCTCGACACTCTGGGGCTGGGGCACCTGTTCGACGGGGTGCTGTGCATCGAGGACATGCGCATGTTCCACCACTACCGGCCCAAGCCGGATGCCCGCATGCTGCGGCATGTGGCGGTCCGGTTGAAGGTGCCTGCGTGGCGCTGCACGCTGGTTGAAGACACCCTGGCCCACCAGAAATCCGCCCGTCGGTTGGGCATGCAGACGGTGTGGATGCAGCGATATGTGCGACGCACTCCACACGGACCGGAAGTTGGTGTTTACCTGCACCGCAGGCCCGCATATGTGTGTGCGAGAATCCATTCGCTACAAAAGTTACGCGAGCTGTGATGTCCGACACCCCTGTCTCTTCCGACATGCCGGCGCAGGCCCAGGCCGAAGCGTCCGAGTCGGCCGTGGAAGTCGCAGTTGCCGAGGAGCCCGCACCGCGCAAGCGGCCCAAGCCGGGTGAACGTCGCATCCAGATTCTCCAGACGCTGGCGGCGATGCTGGAGCAGCCGGGCGCTGACCGCATCACCACCGCCGCGCTGGCCGCCCGCCTGGAGGTGAGCGAAGCGGCGTTGTACCGGCACTTCGCCAGCAAGGCGCAGATGTTCGAAGGGCTGATCGAGTTCATCGAGCAGAGTGTCTTCACCCTGATCAACCAGATTGTCGAACGCGAGCCGGCAGGCGCCTCCCAGGCACGCAAGATCGTCACCGTGGCGCTGCAGTTCGGCGAGAAGAACCCGGGCATGACCCGTGTGATGGTGGGCGACGCGCTGGTGTTCGAGAACGAACGCCTGCTGGCCCGCATGAACCAGTTCTTCGATCGCATCGAATCCCAGTTGCGGCAAAGCCTGCGCAGTGCGGCCGAAACTGCCGGTTCGGTCACGCCCACGGTCGATGCTGCGGCGCAGGCGTCCATGCTGACCGCGTTTGTCGTGGGTCGCCTGCATCGTTATGCCCGGTCCGGGTTCAAGCGTCAGCCGACCGAACACCTGGAGGCGAGTTTCGCGCTGATGCTTGCCTGAGCAGGCCGGTGCGAGCTACACACCATGCAGGTGGTCGACCTGATGGGGCAGCCTGCCCACCTGCTGCCTGAGGGCGCGGTCTGGCTGCCGCACCGTACCTGCCTGCTGGTGGCCGACGTGCACCTGGGCAAAGCGGTGAGCTTCCGGCGCATGGGGGTTCCGGTGCCGCGGGGCACCACGTCCGAGACACTGGCGCGGCTGTCGGCGCTGATCGATACCCATCGGCCCACCCAGCTCGTGTTCCTCGGCGACCTGCTGCACTCTCGCCATGTCCATGCATCGTCAGTGGTCGAGCAGGTGAGCGCCTGGCGGGCCGCCCACGCCGATGTCGGCATGCTGCTGGTCCGCGGCAACCACGATGATCGCGCTGGCGACCCGCCGCTCGCGTGGCAGATCGACGTGGTCGACGAGCCCTGGGCCCTGGGCCCGCTGGCCCTGTGCCACCACCCCCGGCAGCTGCCTGGCTCGCTGGTGCTGGCCGGGCACTGGCACCCCTGCGTGCACCTGGCCGGGCGCGGGCGCGAACGACTGCGCCTGCCCTGCTTCTGGTGGCGCGACGGCATGCTGCTGCTGCCGGCCTTTGGGGCATTCACCGGCATGCATCCGATCGAGCCCGAGCCGGGTGACCGCATCTACGCGCTGGCGGACGATACGGTGCTTGCCGTGCCATTCGGCACAGGCCGCTAAACTGCGCAGCGTCCCTGAGCGAACCTCCCCATGTACTCATCCCTGGAAAACCTGATCTCGCGCGCCGAGTCGCTGCTGTCTCGGCTCGAAGCGGTGCTGCCGCATCCCCTGAGCGATCCGGACTGGTCGGCTTCGACGGCCTTTCGCTACCGCAAACGTGCGGGCAGCGGCCTGCTCGAGCCAGTGCGGCATGTGTCAACGATCCGCCTGAGCGACATTCAGGAGGTCGGCCCGCAAAAGGAGCGACTGCTGCGCAACACCGAGCAGTTCGTCCATGGCAAGGCGGCCAACAATGTGCTGCTCACGGGGGCACGCGGCACGGGCAAGTCGTCGCTGATCAAGGCCTGCCTGAACGAGTTTGCGCCCCAGGGCTTGCGGCTGATCGAGGTCGACAAGGCCGATCTCACTGATCTGCCCGATCTGGTCGATCTGGTGGCCGAGCGGCCGGAGCGATTCATTGTGTTCTGCGACGACCTGAGCTTCGACGAAGGCGAACCCGGCTACAAGGCACTGAAGTCCATTCTGGACGGCTCGGTGTCGGCGGCGTCGGCCAATGTGCTGATCTATGCCACTTCGAACCGGCGTCACCTGTTGCCGGAGTACATGAAGGAGAACCTCACCTACACCCATACCGAGGATGGTGAGGTGCACCCCGGCGAAGTGGTCGAGGAGAAGATTTCGCTGTCCGAACGCTTCGGCCTGTGGATCAGCTTCTACCCGTTCTCGCAGGACGAGTACCTGGCCATCGTGGCGCAGTGGTTGCGCAGCTTCGGTGTCACGGAAGACGCAATTGCTGCGGCCCGCCAGGAGTCGCTGGTCTGGGCGCTGGAGCGCGGGTCGCGCTCGGGGCGGGTGGCCTATCAGTTTGCGCGCGACTTTGCCGGGCGCCACGGAGCGGGTGCATCGTGAGCGCACGTGAACCCGTCGATGTGGCCGTTGGCGTGCTGATCGAGCGCAACGACGCGGGAGAGGGCCGCTTCCTGCTGACCTCACGCCCGCAGGGCAAGGTCTATGCAGGGTACTGGGAATTCCCGGGCGGCAAGCTCGAGGCAGGCGAGTCGGTCGAGCAGGCGCTGCGGCGCGAACTCCACGAAGAACTCGGCATCGTCATCGGGCCGGCGCACCCCTGGAAGGTGGAGATGATGGACTACCCGCACGCCCTCGTGCGGCTGCATTTCTGCAAGGTGTACGACTGGGAAGGCGAGTTCGAGATGCGCGAGCAGCAGGCCATGGCGTGGCAGGACCTGCCGGTGCAGGTGCAGCCTGTGCTGCCGGGCACTGTGCCGGTGCTGCAGTGGTTCGCCCAGGAGCGAGGCTTTCAGGGGGACACCCACCTTGGGTGAGGCGGCCGCGGCCGGGCGCAGGAGTCCTCAGTGCGCAGGAGGCGCAGGCTCGCCAGGGAGGGTGTCATCCATCGGGTCGGGGCGCGCCGCGACCCGATAGGACTCGCTGGCCCAGGCGCCGAAGTCCAGGTTGCGGCAGCGTTCGCTGCAGAACGGACGAGACGGATTGTCAGGACCGTAGACGCTGTCGGCGCCGCAGGCCGGGCAGCGCACGATGCGACGCGCGGGGGCAGGGGAGGTCATGCGCAGAGCGTGAGTTCGAAGGTGGCGTCGTCATTGGCCGGCCGCAGGCGCCCGTCGGCGTCCTGGCGCATCAGGCGGATCGACACCATCAGACGGTGGCCGCTGATCTCGGGGATCAGGCCGAGCGCGGGATCGATGCGCAGGCGCAGCAGATGGAAGCTGCGGCCCGCGGGCAGGCTTTGCTGATATTGTCCGTGCGTGGCCACAGCCTTGTGAGGCACGCCTGAATCGCGCAACAGCCCCAGCAGCAGGCGCAAGGCCTCGGAGAGCGGGGCCAGGGTGTTGGCCCATTGTTCGAGGTCGGCCTGGCGCCGGGCCACCGGCAGGTGCTGCCAGGCAAAGTAGGCCGGCAGGTCGAATTCGCAGGTGCCACCCGGGATGCTGATGCGACTGCGGATGCTCATCAGCCACTCATTGGTCGTGAGCGTCTGCCCGGCCTTGCCCGGCAGGTGGTTGAGCCGATCGAAGGCGTGGTCGATGCGGCCGATGACCTCGTCCAGCACACGCTCGGAGATGGCGGGGTTGCCTCGGTAGCCGTTGAGCAGCGCCTTCTGGCGCTCCAGGTCTTTCAGGAGATCGGACTTGAGGTCGGCGCGTGACGCGACGTCCATGATCTCGAACAGCGTCGCCAGCGCATAGTGGTGGTCGACCGCCGCATCGCGAGGCACCAGCTGCGCCATCCGGTTGAACAGATGCTCCAGGCGCAGCATCGTGCGGATGCTCTCGGAGAACGGGTACTCGTACAGGATCAAGGCAGCCATCGCAAATGCAGGTGTGAGCGGGATTGTTTCACACCCGTCTGGCTGCGGCCAGAGCAGGGTTGGTGCACGCGTTACGGCATGTTGGTCCAGTGCCGCCACAGCGCAGACACTTCGGCGCCGAGCTGCTCGACGGTGCAGTCGTCGTTGTACAGCACCGCATCGGCGCAGGCCAGGCGTGCAGCGCGTGAAGCCTGTGCAGCAATGATGCCGCGGACCTCCGACTCTGCAAGGGCCGACCGTGCCATCACCCTGGCCACCTGGGTGGCCTCGGAGCAGTCGACCACCAGCACGCGGTCCACCTGGGTGCGCCACCGGCCGGACTCAACCAGCAGGGGCACGTCGTAGACCACCCATTGGCCCGGGGCGGCCTGCAGGCTGCGCACCTGGGTCGCACGACCGATCATCGGATGCAGGATGCGCTCGAGCCGGTGTTTCGCCTCCGGCTCCTGGAACACCAGGGTCCGCATGCGGGCGCGATCCAGCGCGCCGTGCTCGTCGATGTATTCGGCGCCGAAGGCCTCGCGGATCGACGCAATGGCCTCGCCGCCGCCGGCTGTGAGCTCACGCGAGATCGCGTCGGTGTCGACCAGCCAGGCGCCAAGCTGCACCAGCAACTGTGCCACGGTGCTCTTGCCGCTCCCGATGCCGCCAGTCAGACCGATGCGGGGGTTCGCATTGCGCGCCATGCCGATCGATCTCGAAGGTGCGGGGTGTCAGTACCAGCCGAGCCAGGCCTGCACCGTGCCCGGTCCGATCAGGAAGACGGCGATCCCGGCGCCGGCGAGGAAGGGGCCAAAAGGCACGTACCGGCCTTCGCGCAGGCTGCTGCCGAGCTTCATCGCAACGCCGACCACCGCGCCGATCACCGAGGCTGCGATCAGGATGGGCAGCAGCATCGACGTCCCCAGCCAGGCACCCAGGGCGGCCAGCAACTTGAAGTCGCCATAGCCCATGCCTTCCTTGCCGGTGGTGAGCTTGAACAGCCAATAGACCGCCCACAGGCTCAGATAACCGATCACCGCCCCCCACACCGCCGTCGTGAGGGGCAGGGTCCAGCCCAGCGCGGCGGCAATGAGGCCGGCCCACAGCAGCGGCAGCGTGATGTCATCGGGCAGCAGGGTGGTGTCCCAGTCGATGAAGGTCAGCGCAACCAGTGCAGCCATCACACCGCACCAGGCCAGCGCAACAGGCTGAGGGCCGATGCGCCAGGCCGTGGCGGCAAACAGCACGGCGGTCAGCACCTCGACCAGCGGATAGCGCGGCGAGATACCCGCCTTGCAGTTCGAGCAACGCCCGCGCAGTGCCAGCCAGCTGACGACGGGCAGGTTCTCGTACCAGCGGATCAGGTGACCGCAGTGCGGGCATCGGGAGCGGGGCGTGGCGAGGTTGAGTGGCTGTCCTTCGTCGGGCAGATCCTGTCCGAGCAGCTCGGCGCTGTCCCGGCGCCACTGACGATCGAGCATCAGCGGCAGCCGATGGATGACCACGTTCAGGAAGCTGCCCACACACAGGCCGAGCACGGCCAACACGCCTGGTGACAACCACCAGGCCAGATCGTCCATGTTCATGGGGTGCGTCGAATCAGACCACTTGACCGAGCTTGAAGATCGGCAGGTACATCGAAATGACGATGCCGCCAATGATCGTTCCGAGGATCACGATGATGATGGGCTCCATCAGGCTGGACAGACCCTTTACCGCCTCGTCGACTTCGCTTTCGTAGAACTCGGCGGCCTTGTTCAGCATGTGATCGATCGAGCCCGACTCTTCACCGATCGAGCACATCTGGAGCACCATCACCGGGAAGATCCCGGTGCTGTGCATGGCAGTGGTGAGGCTCGTGCCGGTGGACACGTCACGCTGAATCTTTTCAGTGGCTTCGCCAAACACCGCATTGCCCGAGGCACCGCCCACCGAGTCAAGCGCTTCGACCAGCGGTACCCCGGCGCCGAACATGGTGGCCAGCGTGCGTGTCCATCGCGCGATCGCCGACTTGTATACGAGCGAGCCGAACACCGGCACCTTCAGGAGTAGCCGGTCCATCGCCTTTTGCATCCTCTCGGAGCGCTTCCACGATTCGAGGAAGAAGTACGTGCCACCGATCAGCACGCCAAAGATCAGCCACCAGTAAGTGACGAAAACCTCGGACATGGCGATGACAAACAATGTGGGCGCGGGCAGATCGGCGCCAAACGAGGAGAACACGTCCTTGAACGCCGGGATCACGAAAATCATGATGATCGCCACAACGATGAAGGCGACGACCATCACGGCAATCGGATAGATCAGTGCTGACTTGATCTTCCGCTTGATTTCTTCGGTCTTCTCGAGGTAGACCGCCAGGCGATCCAGCAGGGTTTCGAGAATACCGCCCGACTCACCGGCCTCGACCAGGTTGCAGTAGAGGGCATCGAAGTGCAGCGGGTGCTTGCGGAACGCAACGGACAGGCTCGTGCCTGTCTCGACATCGTTGCGGATCTCGTTGAGCAGCCTGGTGAGCTTCGGGTTCGTGCTCCCGCGGGCGACGATGTCAAATGCCTGCAGCAGCGGCACACCGGCACGCATCATCGTCGCAAGCTGGCGCGTGAAGACGGCAATGTCCTTGGGCTTGATCGTCTTGCCGCCACTGGTGCGGCGCTTCTTCACCTTGGTGACGAGCACGCCTTGGCGGCGCAGGCTGGCGCTGACCATCGCCTCGCCACCGGCACGCATTTCGCCACGCACGGGCTTGCCATTGCGGTCTTTGCCTTCCCACTCGAAGACAAAATCCTGCCCCTTCTTTTTTGCCGCTGCTGCAGCCGCTGCTGTCGCTGTTGCCATGGTGCCTCCAGGGGCCTCGCCAAATGAAATGCGTTGAGCGTTATTCGTTGGTCACCGAGATGACTTCTTCCAGGGTCGTTACCCCAAGCTTCACCTTGGTAAGCCCTGCTTGCCGGAGGTCGCGTACGCCATCCTTGTGTGCCTGCGCGGCAATGTCCATTGCCGATCCATCGGCCAGGATGATGCGCTGGATCTCTTCGGTGATGGGCATGACCTGGTACAGACCGACTCGGCCGCGATAACCATTGTTGCAGTTGGAGCAGCCAACGGCACGGTAGGTCTTCCACGTTCCGTCCAGATCCTTGTCGGCGAAACCCGCCTTCAGGAGCGCTTCGCGAGGATACGTCGCCGGGGTCTTGCAGGCCTCGCACAAACGCCGCGCAAGTCGCTGAGCCGTGATCAAGATCACGCTGGAGGCAATGTTGAACGGTGCCACGCCCATGTTGCGCAGACGCGTCAACGTGGTCGGCGCGTCATTGGTGTGCAACGTCGACATCACAAGGTGGCCGGTCTGGGCAGCCTTGATGGCGATGTCGGCCGTCTCGAGATCGCGGATTTCGCCGACCATGATGACGTCCGGATCCTGGCGCAGGAAGGCTTTCAGCGCAGTCGCGAAGGTCAGCCCGGCCCTGTCATTGACGTTGACCTGGTTGATGCCCGGCAGGTTGATTTCGGCAGGATCCTCGACCGTGGAGATGTTCACACCTGGCTGATTCAGGATGTTCAGACACGTGTAGAGCGACACGGTCTTGCCGCTGCCTGTCGGGCCGGTGACGAGGATCATGCCGTAGGGCCGCTGGATGGCTGCCATCAGGCGGTCTTTTTCGGTCTTCTCGTAGCCCAGCGCCTCGATCCCGAGCTTCGCGCTGGATGGGTCGAGAATACGGATCACGATCTTCTCGCCGAACAGCGTGGGCAGCGTGCTGACACGGAAGTCGATGGCCTTGCTTCCGAACTTCAGCTTCATGCGGCCGTCTTGCGGCACGCGTTTTTCCGCGATGTCCAGGCGCGAGATCACCTTGATCCGTGAAGCCAGCTTTTCCTTGATGGCCAGCGGCGGTTGAGTGATTTCGCGCAGTTCGCCATCAACGCGGAAGCGCACGCGGTAGGTTTGCTCGTAGGGCTCGAAATGAAGGTCCGATGCGCGCAGGTTGATTGCGTCGATCAGCATCTTCTGCAGGAATCGCACCACGGGTGCGTCCTCGACATCCGATGCCATCTCCTGGGCGTCGCTGGATGAGGTTTCCTCTTCTGTGACATCGAACTCGAAGTCGCCACCAACAATGTTTTCGAGTGCCTCGGAGGTCGACGCCCCGGCGCTCTCGAGCAACTTGATGAGCTTGTCGTGCTCGACAACGACCCACTCCGGCGTGAGCTGCGTGGCGAACTTGATCCGCTCCAGCGCCTCCTGGTCGGTCGGGTCCGCTCCCGCGAGGAACAGGCGACTGCCACGCTTGCCGAGTGCGGCGACTTGATACTGTGCGGAAAGCTTGGCCTCGATCAGCCCTTTGGGAAGACGCTGGGCGTCAATCGCCGCCAGATCGACCAGCGGCAATGAAAATGCCGTTGAGAGCGCGTGCGCCAGATCAGAAGACGAGACCGCGCCGGCTGCGATTACCGCTGAAATGAAGCTGGTGCGCTTGTCAGCGGCCGCCTTGGCCAGATCCTCGGCATTCTTGGCCGTCAGTTTGCCGGCATTGACCAGCACACGAGCCACACCCGACAGCGTGGGACTGGGTGCCTCAGCCAATGTGTCCATGTATCCAGATTCGCAAGGAGGGTGTGCAAGTGATCACTAGGGTGGCGGGCCGCGCCATACAGGCGCGGTCACTGCCAATCTATGATCGCCGATTCATCGGGTACTGTAAACCGGCGCTGACGCGCTGCGCCGCATGAAAATCACCGGATTGCGGACTCTGACCCAGGTCGTGGTGTCTTGGTGGGTCGCCGCCGAGCGCACGGGTGTTGCGAAGGGTGGGGTTGCGGGCGCTGACCGGTCTCTGGGTGGCTGGCTCGGGTCCGCCGACCAGTCAGATGGGATCCGCCCACCCATGACGGCAGAAACAACAACGCCTCGCAGTGCGAGGCGTTGTTGTTCTCTGATCACCAGAGCAATCCTGGTCGGGGTGAGAGGATTCGAACCTCCGGCCTCTACGTCCCGAACGTAGCGCTCTACCAGGCTAAGCTACACCCCGATGTGCCGGGGTCATGTCGTACAGGCTGGGTAACCCGCATCGACCCCGGAAATCACGCGCACCGACCAACCGCGTCATAGAAAACAAAATGGCCACAAGGGCCAGATTGTCCTTGCACTTGCCAACAAGCTCAGCCCGCGGCAGGTGCTCATGAAGCGCCAGATCTTGAATTGATTCAACTCAGCTTGCGCAAGGTTCAATGCACCTTGTGCGCCCTGTCTGTCTCAAAAAGATCTGTCGATCGAGCGAACGCATAATTCTAGCAGACCTTCGCGATAGGGTGAAGGGGGTAGTGCATCGAGGCAGGCTTCGGCGCGCCCCGCTTCCTCGCGGGCGGCTTCGCGCGTGCCTTCGATGGCGCCGGTGTCCTTCACGATCTGGACGATCTCCTGCAGTCGATCGACCTCGCCATGCTCGATGGCGTGACGAATGGTCTCGCGCTGGGCCTGCGAGCCCCGCTGCATCGCGAGCAGCAGTGGCAGCGTGGGTTTGCCTTCGCGCAGATCGTCGCCGACGTTCTTGCCCAGTTCGGGGGTGGAGCCTTCGTAGTCGAGGAGATCGTCGACCAACTGGAAGGCGGTGCCGAGGTGGCGCCCGAAGTCGGCGCAGGCGGACTCCACCGGCGTCGACGCGCCGGCCAGCACGGCGCCCAGCCTCGCGCTGGCCTCGAAAAGCTTGGCGGTCTTGTAGCGGATGACACGCAGGTAGTCGGGGATTTCGATCTCCGGGTCGTGCATGTTCATCAACTGCAGCACTTCACCTTCGGCGATCACGTTGGTCGCTTCGGCAAGCACGTCCAGCACGCGCATCTGGTCGATGCCGACCATCATCTGGAAGGCGCGTGAATACAGGAAGTCGCCGACCAGCACGCTGGCGGCATTGCCGAACAGCGCATTGGCCGTGTCCCGGCCTCGGCGCAGCGCCGACTCGTCGACGACGTCGTCGTGCAGCAGCGTTGCCGTGTGGATGAATTCGACCACGGCAGCCAGCTCGTGCCGCTGCGACCCGGTGAAGCCCAGCGCCTTCGCGAAAAGCAGGAGCAGCATCGGGCGGATGCGCTTGCCGCCTGCGCTGATGATGTAGTGCGAGATCTGGTTGATCAGCACGACTTCGGAGGCAAGTCGCCGTCGGATCACTGCGTCCACCTCGCTCATTTCGGTGGCCATCAGCTGGATGACGTTCAGACGGGGTGGGGCTGACAAGGGGGCGACTGGCACGCTTGGACCTGTTGACGAAATTCGTCAAATTATAGGGATCCCGGCGAGCGCGCCAGGCGGGGCCCGGCGGCGGTTTCTCTTTGCGTTCGATCGTGCTAGAATCTCGGGCTCGACCGATTGGGTCGGGCTTTGCATTGCGCGTGCGATGCTGTGCTTGTGTCCGGGTAGGGCTGGTTGACCGGTTCGCTCTGGGTGGGTGCAGCGCTCGCGCGGGGTGCAGAGTGTTGTCAATCTTCGGGTCGCCGACCCGGCTGTCCACGGTAGTGTGCGGTTGGCCAGGCGCCCACATCTGGAGCGGATCACCAGATCTGCAAGGGGCTGAACATGTACGCGGTCATAAAAACCGGCGGCAAGCAATATCGCGTTGCTGCTGGCGAAAAGATCAAGGTAGAACAGATTGCTGCGGACGTTGGCCAGGAGATCGTGCTGAGTGAAGTGCTGGCCGTGGGTAACGGCGCAGAACTGAAGGTCGGTACGCCCTTGGTTGCCGGCGCAAGCGTGAAAGCCACCGTGGTGGCTCATGGCAAGCACGACAAGGTTCGCATCTTCAAGATGCGTCGTCGCAAGCACTATCAGAAGCGCCAGGGTCATCGCCAGACCTACACCGAGCTTCAGATCAGCGCGGTGAGCGCCTGATCGGCGGCAACAGTTCAAGGAGCTGAAACATGGCACAGAAAAAAGGCGGCGGTTCCACCCGGAACGGCCGTGATTCCCAGCCGAAGATGCTCGGCGTCAAGGTGTTCGGTGGCCAGGTCATCCCGGCCGGCTCGATCATCGTCCGCCAGCGTGGCACCCGTTTCCATGCGGGCACCAATGTCGGCACCGGCCGCGATCACTCGCTGTTCGCGCTGGTGGACGGCCAGGTGAGCTTCGACGTCAAGGGTCCGCAGAACCGCAAGGTCGTCAGCGTCACCCCCGTCTGAAGGCTCACGCTTTCAAGCACAAGCCCCGGCCTCCGGGGCTTTGTCGTTTTCGCAGGCCAGATCACGCCGCCGGCCTGCAGTACCATCCTGAGTGCGCGTCTGGCTGGAGGCCCACTTGAACAAGAGCGGCATCATTCTCATCGTGGTCGGCAGCGTCCTGCTGGCCCACAACTTCGGCCTCGTGTCCTGGGACTGGCTGTCGAGGTGGTGGCCGCTGCTGCTGATCGGGCTGGGCGCCTGGTCGATCGTGTCGCATCGGCGCGGTGACAACGAAACCGGCACACGCTCATCCAGAACGGACAAGCATTCATGAAATTCGTAGACGAAGCGACCATCGACGTTGCCGCAGGCAACGGCGGCAACGGTTGCGTCAGTTTCCGGCGGGAGAAATTCATTCCCTTCGGTGGCCCCAACGGGGGGGACGGCGGGCGGGGCGGGCATGTGTTCGCAGTCGCCGATCGCAATCTCAACACGCTCATCGACTTCCGCTATGCGCGGCGCCACGAGGCTCGCAACGGCGAGCATGGTCGCGGGTCGGATCAGTACGGTGCGGCAGCCGACGACATCACGCTGCGCATGCCGGTGGGCACGATCATCTCCGATGCCGAAACGGGCGAAGTCATTGCCGAACTGCTGGTGCCCGGCGAGCCGGTGATGCTGGCCAAGGGCGGCGATGGCGGTTTTGGCAATCTGCACTACAAGACCAGCACCAATCGTGCGCCCCGTCAGAAGACGCCAGGCTGGCCCGGCGAGCACCGCAAGCTCAAGCTCGAGCTGCGTGTGCTGGCCGACGTGGGCCTGCTGGGCATGCCCAATGCCGGCAAGTCCACCTTGATTGCCGCCATCTCGAACGCCCGGCCCAAGATCGCGGACTACCCATTCACCACGCTGCATCCGAATCTCGGCGTGGTGCGCGTCGGCCCGGAGCAGAGCTTTGTGGTGGCCGACGTGCCCGGCCTGATCGAGGGGGCTGCCGAGGGCGCCGGGCTGGGCCACCAGTTCCTGCGCCATCTGCAGCGCACGCACCTGCTGCTGCATCTGGTCGATCTGGCTCCCTTTGACGAAGGCGTCGACCCGGTGGCCCAGGCCAAGGCGATCGTGGCCGAACTCAAGAAGTACGACACCACGCTGTACGAGAAGCCGCGCTGGCTGGTGCTGAACAAGCTGGACATGATTCCGATGGACGAGCGCGAGGCGCGCGTCAAGGATTTCGTCAAGCGCTTCCGCTGGAAGGGGCCGGTCTTCCAGATCTCCGCCCTCACGCGCGAAGGCTGCGAGCCGCTGATCCAGGCGGTGTACAAGCATGTGCAATCCATCCGCGGGCCGGTCATCGACGACCCGGATGTCCGCTTTGCGCCCCCCGAGACGCCGGCGCCCGCACAACCCGATACGACGGACCCGCGCTTCCGCTGAAGTGCCGCATTCTCCATATCTGACAGGGACAGCATGAACGAGGTGCTCAAGACCGCACGGCGTGTGGTCGTGAAGGTGGGCTCCAGCCTGGTGACCAACGAAGGCCGTGGCCTGGATGCCGAGGCCATTGGCAACTGGTGCCGCCAGATGGCCGCACTGGCGGCCGAAGGTCGTGAGGTGGTGATGGTGTCCAGCGGGGCGATCGCCGAAGGCATGAAGCGCCTCGGCTGGACGGCCCGCCCGAAGGAACTGCATGAACTGCAGGCGGCTGCCGCCGTCGGCCAGATGGGGCTCGCGCAGATCTACGAGACCAAGCTGCGCGAGCATGGCCTGGGCAGTGCGCAGGTGCTCCTGACCCACGCGGACCTGGCCGACCGGGAGCGTTACCTCAACGCCCGCTCGACGCTGGTGACCCTGCTGGGGCTGGGCGTGATTCCGGTGATCAATGAAAACGACACCGTGGTCACCGACGAGATCAAGTTCGGTGACAACGACACCCTGGGCGCGCTCGTGGCCAACCTGGTCGAAGCCGATGCGCTGGTGATCCTCACCGACCAGAAGGGCCTGTATTCGGCCGACCCGCGCAAGGACCCCGACGCACGCTTCATCGATGTGGCCCAGGCGGGGGATCCGGCGCTGGAGCGCATGGCCGGTGGCGCCGGCTCGAGTATCGGCAAGGGCGGCATGATCACCAAAGTGGTGGCCGCGCGGCGTGCTGCGGGCAGCGGCGCATCGACCGTGATCGCCTGGGGCCGCGAGGCCGACGTGCTGCTGCGTCTGGCACGTGGCGAGTCGATCGGCACGCTGCTGGTGGCGGCCACGCCCAAGCTGGCGGCGCGCAAGCAGTGGATGGCTGACCACCTGCAACTGCGTGGCGCCGTCGTGATCGACGCCGGCGCAGTGGCCAAGGTGCGCGACGAAGGCAAGAGCCTGCTGCCCATCGGCATGATCGAGGTGCAGGGGGACTTCATGCGTGGCGACGTCATCGCCGTGCGCAGCCCGGAGGGCCGGGAGATTGCGCGCGGCCTGGCGAACTACACCAGTTCGCAGGCGCGACTCATCGCCCGCAAGCCGTCAGCCGAATTCGAACGCCTGCTGGGCTACACCGGCGAACCGGAGATGATCCACCGAGACAATCTCGTGCTGGTCTGACGCCCGAGGCGCGTCCGCCCGGCAGATCGGGGCGATCAGCCCTCGGGTTTGGGCTCAGGCACGATGGGCTCTGGCGCCTCGTGATTCATCGATTCCTCGGCGCGCGGATCGCGATGATGCGGCCGCATGCCCGAGCGCAGATAGCGGTTGTGATGATTGACACGCGGCAGATAGCGGGCCAGCTCGGTCAAGGCCATCTGGTACACCCCGCGCTTGAACTCGATCACGGCGTCCAGCGGGACCCAGTATTCGTTCCAGCGCCAGGCGTCGAACTCCGGGTGATCGGTGGCACGCAGGTTCATGTCGCAATCACGCCCGGTCAGCTGCAGCAGGAACCAGATCTGCTTCTGGCCCTTGTAATGCCCTCGCGCGTCACGGCGGATGTAGTGTTCGGGCACCTCATAGCGCAGCCAGTCGCGCGTGCGCGCGATGATGCGCACATGCTCGGGATGCAAGCCCACCTCTTCGTGGAGCTCGCGGAACATCGCCTGCTCGGGGTTCTCGCCGTACTTGATGCCCCCCTGGGGGAACTGCCAGGAGTGCGTGCGGATGCGTTTGCCCCAGAAAACCTGGTTCCTCTGGTTGAGCAGGATGATGCCGACGTTGGGCCGGAAGCCTTCACGGTCGAGCATAATCAGACCTCGATTTTGTCAATTGAAACCATTATTGCACCGGCTGGTGCGGTTTCAACCCCTCCACGACCGAAGCCTCGGGTGCGCACTGCACCGACTCACGACCGTCCGAAATGAAAGCCTCCCAGTTTTTCGTCTCCACCCTGAAGGAAGCCCCGGCCGACGCCGAGATCGTCAGCCACAAGCTGATGATGCGTGCGGGCCTGATCAAGCGGCTCGGCGCGGGCATCTACAACTACATGCCGATGGGGCTGCGGGTGATCCGCAAGGTCGAGGGCATCATTCGTGAAGAGATGAATCGGGCCGGCGCCGTGGAACTGCTGATGCCGGTGGTGCAGCCGGCCGAGCTCTGGCAGGAGACCGGGCGCTGGGACAAGATGGGCCCCGAACTGCTGCGCGTGAAGGACCGCCATGACCGCGACTTCATCATCCAGCCGACCTCTGAAGAGGTGATCACCGACATCGCACGCCAGGAGCTGCGCAGCTACCGGCAGCTGCCGCGCAACTTCTATCACATCCAGACCAAGTTCCGCGACGAGCGCCGCCCGCGCTTCGGCATCATGCGCGGGCGCGAGTTCACGATGAAGGACGCCTACTCGTTCGATCGTGACATCGAAGGTGCACAACGCAGCTACGACGCCATGTATGCGGCATATGTCCGCATCTTCGAGCGCCTGGGCCTGCAGTTCCGCGCTGTGGCGGCCGATACTGGTGCCATCGGGGGAGATCGTTCCCACGAGTTCCAGGTGATCGCCGACACCGGCGAGGATGCGATCGTGTATTGCCCGACGTCGGACTATGCCGCCAACATCGAGCTGGCCGAGGCCGTGGCCCCGGCCGGCGGGCGTGCTGCGCCGGGTGCGGCCCTGACTCGCACGCCAACGCCGGGCAAGAGCACCTGCGAGGATGTGGCCGCGCTGCTGGGGGTGCCGCTGCAGACCACCGTCAAGTCACTGGTGCTGGCGACTGACCAGAAGGACGACGCCGGCAACATCGTGCGCAGCCAGGTCTGGCTTCTGCTGGTGCGTGGCGATCATGAACTCAACGAGATCAAGGCCGGCAAGATCCCCGGGCTGGATGCGGGCTTCCGGTTTGCCACGGTGGCCGAGATCGAAGCCCATTTCGGCTGCAAGCCCGGCTACCTGGGGCCGATCGGCATGAAGCAGCCGGTCAAGGTCGTCGCGGACCGTACCGTGGCGCAGATGCATGACTTCATCTGCGGTGCCAACGAAGCCGACTTCCACTTCACCGGTGCCAACTGGGGCCGTGACCTGCCAGAGCCGGATCTCGTGGCCGACATCCGCAACGTGCTGGAGGGCGATCCCTCGCCCGATGGCCGCGGTGTGCTGGCGATCCAGCGCGGCATCGAGGTGGGCCACGTGTTCTATCTCGGCACCAAGTACTCTGAAGCGATGAAGGCCACCTACCTCGACGAGACCGGCAAGCCCCGGCTGATGGAGATGGGATGCTACGGCATCGGTGTCACCCGCATCCTGGGTGCGGCCATCGAGCAGAACCATGACGAGCGCGGCATCGTCTGGCCCGATGCGATGGCGCCTTTCACCGTGGTGGTCTGCCCGATCGGCTATGACCGGTCGGCCGAGGTCAAGGCCGCCGCCGACCGCCTGCACGACAGCCTCGTCGAGTCCGGGGTCGATGTTGTGCTCGACGACCGCGGCGAGCGCCCAGGCGCCATGTTTGCCGACTGGGAGCTGGTGGGCGTGCCGCACCGTGTGGTGATCTCCGACCGGGGCCTGAAGGAAGGCAAGGTCGAATACCAGGGGCGCCGCGATGCGCAGGCCACTGCGGTGGTGTCCGATGACGTGCTGGCCTTCCTGAAGGGCCGCCTGGCCGCATGAAGGCCCCGGGCATCAACCGGCGCCAGTTGCTGGCCGGGGGATTGGGTCCGCTGATGGTGGCCGCCGCGCCGCCGGTGTGGGCCGGTGGCCAGATCGAGGAGCCCCTGGCCAACTCGGTGCGCACGGCCTTGTCGGCCGCGGTGTCGAATTCGGCGCCGCCCCGTGTGGTGTTTGCCAGCACCGAGGAGCGCCTGGGCTTCCTGCGCTGGCTGGCCAGCAGCAGCGAACGCCTGAAGCGGCGCAAGAGCGATGCCCAGGTGCGCGAGGAGTTCCTGCAGACCGTGTGGTACGAGAGCCGCCGGGCCGGACTCGAAACCGCCCTGGTGCTCGGGCTGATCCAGGTCGAGAGCGGCTTTCGCAAGTACGCGATCAGCCGGGTCGGCGCACGTGGCTACATGCAGGTGATGCCGTTCTGGAGTCGCCTCATCGGTGACGGCGACCCGTCCAAGCTGTTCCACATGCAGACCAACCTGCGCTTCGGTTGCGTGATCCTGCGCCACTACCTCGACATCGAGCGTGGCAACCTGTTCATGGCACTGGGCCGCTACAACGGCAGCCGCGGGCGTTCTGAGTATCCGGACGCCGTGCTGAGCAACCGCCGGTTCTGGGACCTCACGGCCTGATCGAAGGGGTGGGCGAAGGGGAGGGCAGGCCCTCCCACGACCGCGGTCGGGCCTGGTCCACACCGGCCAGTGCCAGCACCCTCTCGATGCTTTCCGAGACCAGCTCGTCGATGGTCGCTGGGCGATGGTAGAACGCTGGCAGCGGCGGAAACACGATGCCACCCATCTCGGTGACGGACGTCATGTTGCGCAGATGGGCAAGATTGAACGGCGTCTCGCGCACCATCAGGATCAGGCGGCGGCGCTCCTTGAGCGTGACGTCGGCCGCACGGGCCAGCAGGTTGTCGCCCAGGCCATGCGCGATCGCGGCGAGCGAGCGCATCGAGCACGGGGCAATGATCATCGCGGTCGTGGCAAAGCTGCCGCTCGCAATGGCCGCACCGATGTCAGACGGGTGGTAGGCCACGGTGGCCAGGCCTTCGAGTGCATGCCGATCCAGGCCGAGCTCATGGTGCACATTGAGCACACCGGCCGGCGACACCACGAGGTGACTCTCCAGGCCCAGTTCGCGGCAGCGCTGCAGCAGCCGCACCCCATAGACCGCGCCGGTGGCGCCGGTCATGCCGATGACGATGCGGGGTGTCACGCTGCTGCGCGCGCCGTGCCGGGCGGCTGCCTCATTGGGCGCCGAGCACCTGCTGCAGTTCGCCGGACTGGTACATCTCCATCATGATGTCCGAGCCGCCGACGAACTCGCCGCCGACGTACAACTGCGGGATCGTCGGCCAGTTGGCGTATTCCTTCACGCCCTGGCGGATGCCTTCATCCTCCAGCACGTTCACGGTCTTCAGGTCGTTCACGCCACAGGCCTTGAGGATCTGGACCGCGCGGCCCGAGAAGCCGCACATCGGGAACTGCGCCGTGCCCTTCATGAATAGCACGACACGGTGGTTCTTGACGAGGTCGTCGATGCGTTGTTGAACGTCGCTCATGGTCTTGCGGGCCGGCGAAGGCCCGGGATGGAAAGGTGAACAGCCGCCTTTATAGAGCAAAAGCCCCGGTATTGCGCCCCGGCTGCGTCAAGCCCCTGTATCGGGCTGCCACGACAGGCACGGCCAGCTCGCCCGTGCACGTGACGCGCAGCCCGGCCCTGCGGGCGCTCAGAAGCTGTACGACACACCCATCTGGATCACCGGCGAGACCCGCCAGTCGCGCCCGGCGTCGATGTCCTGACTGCTCCCCGGGCCGCCGCCCAGCCAGCTCGGGCTGCCGGTGCTGCCCAGACGCACCGACGACCGGGGTTTGAGCATGACCACACCCACGTCGGCGTAAAAAGCCCAGGGCTGGGCCAGCGCCCGGCCCATGCCTGCGCTGTAGCCAAGGCCCATGTACGGGAGGGTGCCTGCGCCGAGGCGTGTGCTCATCCCCAGCGCCTGCCCGGGGGCCGGCTGCCAGCCCAGGGGGCGTGGCTGGCGATAGACCATCAGGCCGCCAGTGGCCCGAAAGCCGCTGGCCGAAAACCAGTAGTCGCCCAGCACTGACAGGTCGGCCGAGACGGCGCTGCCGCGGCCGGCCCGGTCCGTCTGCCCCAGTCGTGCGCGCTGTTCTGACGATGCCCAGTTCAAGCCGGTCGCGGGATCAGCCGCAGCCTCGGCGGACAGGGTCAACGGCATGGAGTAGCTCAGTCCCGAGGCCGAGCTGCGCAGGTGCAGCGACAGCGAGCCGGGCGCCTGCGCCGCCGCCCCCTGAGTGGCCAGCGCAGCGAGGAGACCCGTGCCGATCCAGCGGAAAACGGTGCTCATGACCATGCTCCTGCTCCGAGTTGCAAGGTGCGGCGGCATGCGGGCTCGCCGCGACGGCGTGAGAGCCCATGCTATGCCCGTCGGGGGTCCTCGCCAAGTGGGCCCACTGCAAACAGGGCCGCGGTGTGATCGATGCCGCGCCAGGCCGTGGGTCGGCGGAATGACGGTGGGCGCCGGTGTGGTCTGTTGCCGACGGAACGTAACCTGAGGTGACGCGGTGTGACCCCGTGTGAGCGCCCTCGCCGGGCGCTTCTTCGGGTATCACCGAAGCGAGTCGACGCCTGATCGAACCGTGCCCCAGGCGCTCACTGCGCAGGCAGGGGCGGCTTTCCGCCGGTGCAGCGCAGGTGGCCGGCCAGATCGTGCCGGTGCTGCACCTCGCGCCAGCCTCGGGATCGCATCAACTCGCCCACCGCCTCCGACTGGTCGTGGCCATGCTCGAACAGCAGCCAGCCCTGCGCCTGCAGCCAGCGGGGTGCATCGGCCAGGATGGCGCGGATGGCGTCCAGACCATCGGGACCGGACACCAGCGCCTGTCGCGGCTCGTGGCGCAGCGCCGGCAGATGCGGATCCCCTTCGGCGATGTAGGGCGGGTTGCTTACCACCAGATCGAAGGGCGGCTCGTCCGGCGGCAGCGCGTCCCACCAGCTGCCATGCAGGAAGCGTGGGCTCAGTCCGAGCTGCCGGGCATTGCGCTGCGCGATGGCGAGGGCGTCCTGGCTCTGATCCACTGCGCTCACCTCGGCCTGCGGGTGAGCGTGGGCCAGGGCCAGCGCGATGGCGCCACTGCCCGTGCCCAGGTCGAGCACCCGTGGTCGCGGTGTGCGGCCGATGTGCAGGCAGGACAAGGCCCAGTCGACCAGTGTTTCGGTATCGGGACGGGGCACCAGCACGCCAGGCCCCACCTGCAGCGGCAGCCCGTGGAACTCCTGTTCGCCCAGCAGATAGCCCATCGGCTCGCCGTCGCGATGACGTTGCACCAGCGCGCGAAAGCGCTCGGCGACCGGGCCGGTGAGGGGCTCGTCGCCATGTGCGGCCAGCCAGGTGCGGGCTGTGTCGGCCGGTCGGCCGGCGGCATGCGCCAGCAGGCGCTGTGCGTCCAGACGGCTCAGCCCGTCATGCACGGCCGCCTGGCAGGCCGCGGCCAGCGTGGTGGCGGCAGGGCCGTCAATCGTCATGACGTGCTCACGCCGAGTTCGTCGAGTTGCTCGGCGATCTGTTCGGCTTCGCGGGCGGTACGCAGTGCGGCGATCACGTCGTCGAGTTCACCGTCCATCACCGCCTGCAGCTTGTACAGCGTGAGGTTGATGCGGTGGTCGGTGAGCCGGCCCTGCGGGAAGTTGTAGGTGCGGATGCGGTCGCTGCGGTCGCCGGTGCCGATCAGGCTCTTGCGGGTGGCCGCCTCGCGGGCCTGGCGTTGGCTGCGTTCACGCTCGCGCAGGCGCGCGGCCAGCACGGCCATCGCCTTGGCCCGGTTGCGGTGCTGTGAGCGGTCATCCTGGCATTCGGCCACGAGTCCGGTGGGCAGGTGGGTGATGCGGATCGCCGAGTCGGTCTTGTTGACGTGCTGCCCGCCCGCACCACTGGCGCGGAAGGTGTCGATGCGCAACTCGGCTGGGTTGAGGTGGATCTCCTCCGCTTCGTCGGGCTCGGGCATCACCGCCACCGTGCAGGCACTGGTGTGGATGCGGCCCTGGGTTTCGGTCGCCGGCACGCGCTGGACCCGGTGGCCGCCCGACTCGTATTTGAGGTGGCCGTAGACCTCGTCACCCTCGATGCGCACCACCACTTCCTTGTAGCCACCGAGGTCGGAATCGCTGGCCGACATGATCTCGGTCTTCCAGCCCTGGCGCTCGGCGTGGCGCAGGTACATGCGCAGCAGATCGGCAGCAAACAGGGCCGATTCGTCGCCGCCGGTGCCGGCGCGGATCTCGAGGAAGGCTGGGCGGGTGTCGTCGGGATCGCGCGGCAGCAGTGCCCGCTGCAGTTCGGCCGCCAGGCGTTGCAGGTCGTCCTGGGCCTGGGCGACTTCCTCGCGTGCCATGTCCGCGAGTTCCGGGTCGCTCAGCATGTCCTGGGCGGCCGCCAGGTCGCGTTCTCGCTGGAGAAAGCGCTCATAGCGCTGGGCCACGGCACTGACTTCGGCATGCTCGCGCGTGAGGCCGCGGAAGCGGGTGATGTCGGACACCACGTCGGGGGCAGCCAGCACGGCGTCCAGGTCCTGCAGGCGCTGCAGGTAGCGGTCGAGCTGCTGGCGAAGGGGAGCTTTCATGGCAGGTGGCGGCAAGGGCAGGCGGGGCAGGGCGGCCAGGGACGACCGCAGCGGGAGGCTGCCTGCCGTGGGGGCGGCAGCCTGACGGGTGCCCGTCGCTAACGCTTGTCGTCGGTGGAGCGCCCGGGAGTCGGGCCGCTCGCGCCGCGCAGAAACAGGCGGGAGACCGTCTGCGCGAGCTGCTCACGTTGCGGCACCGGGGCCGTGTTCAGTTCGGCCAGGGTGCCGTGGAGCATCTTCTGGGTCAGCCCGCGCGACAGAGCATCGAGCACGGCTTCGAGGTCTTCCCCACGCGCGATCGCCTTGCGCGCCCGGGCCAGCTCGGCCGCGCGCCATTCGTCGGCCTGGGCGTTCAGGGCCTGGATCAGCGGCACGGTGGCGCGCTGGTCCATCCAGTGCACGAAACTCTGCACGCCGGTCTCGATGATGGCTTCGGCTTGCGCCACGGCGGCCTGACGCTTTTCGCCGGCGGTCTGCACGGCGGCGGCGAGATCGTCGACGGTGTACAGATAGATGTCGTCCAGTTCGGCCACTTCGGGCTCGATGTCGCGTGGCACGGCCAGATCGACCATGAACATCGGGCGGTGCCGGCGAGCCTTGAGCGCCCGCTCGACCGCCCCCAGGCCGATGATGGGCAGCGAGCTGGCCGTGCAGGAGATGACGGCGTCGAACTCGGACAGCCGGTTGGGCAGGTCAGCCAGTCGGATGGCCTCGGCACCGAAGTGCGCCGCCAGCTTCTCGCCGCGTTCAATCGTGCGGTTGGCCACCGCCATGCCCCGGGGCGATCGTGCCGCAAAATGGGTGGCGGCCAGCTCGATCATCTCGCCCGCGCCGACAAACAGGATGCGGATGTCGCGCAGGTCCTCGAACAACTGGCCCGCCAGCCGCACGGCCGCTGCCGCCATGCTGATCGAGTGGGCACCGATTTCGGTGGAAGTGCGCACTTCCTTGGCCACGGCAAAGGAGCGCTGGAACAGCTGGTGCAGGGTCGAACCCAGGGTGCCGGCCGATTCCGCCTCGCGCACGGCCTGCTTCATCTGGCCCAGGATCTGCGGCTCACCCAGCACCATGGAATCCAGCCCGCTGGCCACGCGAAACGCGTGCCGGGCGGCCTGCGGCCCCTGCAGCACATAGGCATGCTGCGACAGATGCGCGCTGCTGACCCCCCCGGTCTGGGCCAGCCACTCGATGGCCGGCGAGAGCAGGTCAGGCGGGGCGGCGCAGTACAGTTCGGTCCGGTTGCAGGTGGAGATCAGCGCCGCCTCGGGCTTGATGCTCAGGCGCTCACGCAGGCTGTGCAGCGTCGGGCCCACCTGTTCGAGCGTGAACGCGAACCGCCCGCGCAGGTCGACGGGGGCGGTGGTGTGGTTGAGGCCGAGGGCGAAAACGCTCATGCAACGGATTATAAAATTTCAAGCGGTTTCAAGCACTTTGCCACTTCCGCCGGGCTTGATGGACATCAAGAATGAAAAGCACGCATGAGCCCTCTTGACTTCGCCTGGCACATTCTCAACCTGATGCTCCCCGCTGCAGGCGTGGCAGGGATCACCGTGGCCCTGGCCCGACTGGTCTGGTGGCGGCGGCTGCGCGCGGTGCCCTGGCGACGGATGCTGGGCTGGGCCGGGGCGGCTTCGCTGGCAGCCCTGCTGTCAGGGCTGGTGGTCTGGGGAAGGGATGGTGCAATGTACACCTATGCGGCCATGGTGCTGTTCACCGCGGTTGCGGTGCTGATCAGCGGCTTCGGCTGGCGCGCCAGTGACTGAGCCAGGCGTTGCCGGCTGGGTGGCACGGGTCAGGTGGGGCTGCCGTCTTGCCTGGGCCTGCTGGGCGCTGCTGGCCGGCCTGTGGATGACCCTGCCCGCCGTGGCCGTCGCGGCGCCACCGGGCGTGATCACGCTCGCACTTCCGGCCGCCCACCCGCTGGCCTTGTCGCGCAGCGCTGAGGTGCTGGTCGACCGAACGGGCCAGATGAGCGCCCGCCAGGCCTGGGACTCATCCGACTGGCAACGTGGGGACAGCCTGCGTGAACTGCCCGCAGATCCGGCGCGGGTCTGGTTGCGCTGGCGCATTCGTGCGGTCACGCCGGTCGAGGCCGTGCTCGAGCTGCCCGGCTCCGTGCAGGCGCAGGCGGTGCTGCATCTCGCGCAGGGCGCGGGCTCGGCATGGTCGAGCCAGTCGGCCGGCGACAGCGTGGCCTCGGCACAATGGCCGATCCACGCGCCGCGGGTGGCGTTTCCGGTCTTGCTGGGGCCCGATACCCGTCTGCTGCTGCAGCTGGGTCACCGCGACCGGTTCGGCGTGCGGCCCTTGCTGTGGTCGCAGTCGGGCTATGAGGCGCAGCGGTCCCAGGGGCTGCTCTGGATGGGCCTGTTCCTCGGAGTGGTGGCGATGGCGCTGGCGTACGCGCTGGGCGAGGCGCTGCTGCGGGGCGATGCCGTCAACGGCTGGTATGCGCTGCATGTGCTGCTGATGGCGGTGTTCCAGATGGTCAGCACCGGGTTCGCCCGCATGTACCTGATCGACAACGATGCCGAGCTGTCGCGCGCGGCGCGGCTGATCGTCGGCACGCTGCTTGCGGCGGCCAGCCTGATGTTTGCGCGCCGGCTGCTGCCGCGGGCATTTGGCGGCTCCCGGGCCGACGCCTGGGCGCTGGTCGTGGCTGCCTTCGGCGTGCTGCTCACCGCCGCGTATGTGGTCTGGCCAGGGGTGGCGGGTGTGGCCCAGGTCAGCGCGGCCCAGCAGGGCTACTACCTGCTGGTGCTGGCCACGGTCGCCCTGTTGCTGTGGGCGGTGCGCGGCGTGCGCCTGCCCTACATCGGCTGGTATGCCGCCGCCTTTGCGGCCGCTGCGGCCGGGCTGGCGCTCGAAGTGGCTGCTGACCGCGGCTGGCTGGGGGGCTGGCGGTTCGACGGCCATGCCGCCCTGGCCGGGGCAGCGCTGGAGATCGTCGTGATGACCTATGCGCTGAACTTCAGCGCCCGCGACATGTTGCACGACCCGGGTTCCCGGCGCGAAGGCGCCCGGCTGGATCGCTGGACCGGCCTGCTGCATGGCGGTGAGCTGCCGGGGGTGCTGATGTCACTGTCGGTGCGCGCCTTGCGCATGAACACGCTGGGTGCGGTCGTGATGCTGCGGCTGGCCAACCTGGAGGACCTGCAGCGTGCCCATGGCTCGGCGATCACCGAGTCGGTGATGAAGGCCTGTGCCCGGGTCCTGCGTGAGGCCTGCAGTCCGGCCGATGTGCCGATGCGGCTGGACGATGCACGGTTTGTGGTCGTGCTCGAACAGATCCAGAGCCACAGCGAGGCGGAGGCTCTGACGCAGCGCATGCTCGATCTGGGCTTGCAGCATCACCCCGAACTGCCCGCGCTGGAGCAATTGCATCTGCATGCGGCCATTGCCTATGTGCCGCAGGACCTCAAGGGCCGGCCCCAGGCCCTGCTGGACCGGCTGGACCAGGCGGTCCAGCAGATCCGGCGTGGCAGCGGGTCGTTGATCCGCCACCTCTGAACGGCGCCGGTGCCCGGGGGCGAGCTCAGGCTGCGAGCGCCTCGCCCTTGACCAGCACCTCGCCGCGCAGCGAGTGAGGGAGCGCCTGGGTGATGCGCACATCGATCATCTGGCCGACCAGGCGTGCGGCGTTCGGCCCGCCGGGGAAGTTGACGATGCGGTTGCATTCGGTCCGGCCCATCAGCTCGGCGGCGTCCTTCTTCGAGGGGCCTTCGACCAGGATGCGCTGCACCGTGCCGACCCGGCTTTCGCTGATGCGGCGCACGTTGTCCTCGATGGTGGCCTGCAGGTGCTGCAGGCGCTTGAGCTTCACCTCGCGCGGTGTCAGGTCTTCCAGTGCCGCGGCCGGGGTGCCCGGGCGCGGGCTGAACACAAAGCTGAAGCTGCTGTCGTAGCCGACATCTTCGATGAGCTTCATCATGCGGGCGAAGTCGTCGTCGGTCTCGCCGGGAAAGCCCACGATGAAGTCGCTGGACAGGCTCAGGCCCGGACGCACGGCCCGCAGCTTGCGGATGGTGCTCTTGTACTCGAGCGCGGTGTAGCCGCGCTTCATCGCCATCAGGATGCGGTCGCTGCCATGCTGAACCGGCAGGTGCAGGTGGCTGACGAGCTGAGGCACGCGCGCGTAGACGTCGATCAGGCGCTGGGTGAACTCGTTCGGATGGCTCGTGGTGTAGCGGATGCGCTCGACGCCGGGGATGTCGGCGATGTACTCGATCAGCAGCGCGAAGTCGGCAATCTCGCTGGTGTCGCCCATGCGGCCGCGATAGGCGTTCACGTTCTGGCCGAGCAGCGTGATTTCCTTCACGCCCTGGTCGACCAGGCCGGCCACCTCGACCAGCACGTCTTCGAAGGGGCGCGACACCTCTTCACCGCGGGTGTACGGCACCACGCAGTAGCTGCAGTACTTGGAGCAGCCTTCCATGATCGAGACAAAGGCGCTGGCGCCCTCGACCCGGGCGGGGGGCAGGTGGTCGAACTTCTCGATCTCGGGGAAGCTGATGTCCACCTGCGGGCGACGCTGTTCGTCGCGGCGCTCGAGCATCTCGGGCAGCCGGTGCAGGGTCTGGGGGCCGAACACCACGTCCACATAGGGTGCCCGCTCGATGATGGCCGCGCCTTCCTGGCTGGCCACGCAGCCCCCCACGCCGATCTTCACGCCGCGCGCCTTGAGGTGCTTGATGCGGCCCAGGTCACTGAAGACCTTCTCCTGGGCCTTTTCGCGCACCGAGCAGGTGTTGAACAGGATCAGGTCAGCCGACTCGGGGTCGTTGGTGGGTTCGTAGCCTTGCGCGGCGCGCAGCACGTCGGCCATCTTGTCCGAGTCGTACTCGTTCATCTGGCAGCCGAACGTCTTGATGTAAACCTTCTTGCTCATGATGCGTCCTGATCAGCGCTGGGTCCAGGTGCGGGTGGGCGGGTCGAATGCCCAGGTGCCGGCCTCTTCGCGGGTGCTGGGCCAGGGGCGGGAGGCTTCGTCCGGACGCAGGATCCAGACGTCCTTGACCAGGCCCTGGAAGTCGACGGTGTAGTGCACCAGCAGCTTGTGCCCGACCAGCCCGGCCGACAGCACGATGATGTTGTTCTGGCCCCGGATGCGGGCGCCGGGCGCGAGGCGGGCATCGCGCCCGTTGATCAGCGCCAGCGGCGGCTGGGTGACGACCAGTTCGCCGCGCAGCGCATCACGCGGGAAGTCGCGCTGGAGGTGGCCTTGCCGCTGCAGCGGCACGCTCGGGGCCGAGGCGGCCGAAGCAGCAGGTGCCGTCGGGGCCTGTGCCAGCGCGAGGGCGGGTGCCATCGCGGCCACGCAGGTGGCCAGCAGGCGGGCAGGCAGCAGCGCGGGCAGGGTCCGCGCGCGAAGGACACAGCGAGACATGGTGTTGATCCAGCGGCTGTTGAACAAGCCCCACAGTATCGGGCACGAGGCCCGCGCCGTGGGTATCCAAAACAAACGGCCCCAGTCGTTCAACTGGGGCCGCTGTGCACTTGTTGCGCGTGCATCTTGTGCACGAGGCGATTCTGGTGGCGCTTCAGGGATTCGAACCCCGGACCTGCGGATTATGATTCCGTCGCTCTAACCGGCTGAGCTAAAGCGCCTGAGCCCGCCATTATATGCACGATTTTGCTTTTGCCAAGCTCGGCCTGGCATCTGGCGAATCCAGGCACCCCGGAGTCAGCCGTGCAGCCGGCTGTTGCGCGGCACGCTGGCAAGCAGGAACTCCATCTGGTCGGCCAGGATGCGTCGACCGCGCAGGATCATGTCCTCATGCAGGCTGGGCACGTAGGGCAGGTACATCAGCGTCATCCGGGCTTCTTCCGGGAGGCGGCTGCCCTTGTGGCCGTTGCAGCTGCGGCATGCGGTGATGCAATTCATCCAGGTGTCCTGCCCGCCGCGCGAGGTGGGCACGATGTGCTCGCGGGTGAGGTCGTCAGCGTGGAACTGGCCGCCGCAGTAGGCGCAGACATGCCGGTCGCGCACGAACAGCTTGGTGTTCGACAGCGCGGGCACCTGCCGCCAGGCCCGTGACGGAATCGCGCCACGCACCGCGATGATGGGATGCAGTTCGATGCGCGACTGCATGCCGCTGACACGCTGGATGCCGCCGCGCAGCACCAGGAAGGGATCGCCCAGCGTCCAGGCGACGCCGTCGCTGGCATAGAGGGTGGCCGCTTCCTTGGGGGAGATCCACGATTGCGGGCGGCCTGATACGTCGAGTTGCAGGACGTCCATGGCAAGGCACCTGGTTGTGTCGGTGCGTGGCCCATCGCCGTGTCGACAGGACGAGGTCAGCCTGCACCGACTGTGCCCAGCATATTGCAAGATGCGTTCCGGGCTCAATAGGGGTCGGCCTGCCCCATGCATGCGCGCAACGCCACGGCATTGCCATGGCGCTGTCATCAGGCGGAAACGCGTGTGTGATCGCCGCAGGACGAGCCTGACCCGGCCGGGCAGCGGCCGGCGGCGGCGATCAGATCCCCATGATCTTCATGGCCTTGGCCAGGGTGTCCACCGATTCCTGGTGCTTGCCTTCCTTGTGCAGCCGCTCGCCTTCGGCCCGCAGCTTCTTGACTTCGTCCATCTGCGGCGCACTGAGCTTGGCGCTGGCCATGGCCGCGTCGATCTTTTTCATGTCGGCGGGGCAATGGAATGCCATGGCCGAGGAACTGGCCAGGGCCAGGAAGCCAACCAGAAAACGGGTCTTCATGTCGTCTCCTCTGCGGGGGTGGCGAGAGCAGGGCCGCACGGTGGGGCCGCGAAGCATTTAAGCACCGCCCGTGCCGCACTCCAAGCCCCGGGGCAAAGCACCTGATGCAGCCGCGGGATTGGGCGGCGTGCCTTGATGCCGGGCCGTGCAAGCGGACCGTCGCGGCGGCTCCCTACAATGCCCCGATGACCTTCCCGATCCTCCAAGGCAGGCTGGCCGCCGTCTGGCTGCTGAGCTGCGCCCTCGCATGGCCTGAGGCCCGGTCCCAGGGGGCCGATCCGCCACCGGCTGCCCCGAATGTGCAGGCGGTGCCGGCGACCCCGGGCGCAGCCGCCGCCTCGGCACCCGAGCCGGTGGCTGCCGTGTCGGCCTCCGCCCAGCGGGTGTACGAGCGCAGTCGGGCCCAGCTGGTGCAGGTGCGGACCCTGCTGAAGGGGCAGTCCAGCCAGGCCACGGTCGGTTCGGCCTTTGTGGTCACCGCGGACGGGCACCTGATCACCAACTATCACGTCGTCAGCCAGGCTGCCTTGCAGCCGCAGCGCTACCGCCTGGTCTACAGCACGTCGGACGGCAAGGAGGGGCCGCTGGAGGTGCTGGCGTTCGACGCAGTGCACGATCTGGCCCTGGTCCGGGCGAGCGAAGGGGGCCTTCAGGGCCAGCGCCCGATGGTGTTCCGTGCGGCGGACCGGCCGCTGTCGAAGGGCGAGCGGATCTATTCGCTGGGCAATCCGCTGGATGTCGGATTCGCCGTGCTTGAAGGCAACTACAACGGGCTGGTCGAGCGCAGCTTCTATCCGAACATCTTCTTTGCCGGTGCGCTCAACCCGGGCATGAGCGGCGGGCCGGCGCTGGACGAGCGTGGCGAGGTCATCGGCGTGAACGTCGCCACGCGGCGTGACGGACAGCAGGTGAGCTTTCTCGTGCCGGCCGAATACGCCCAGGCGCTGCTGGCCGCAGGCCGCGAGGCGGCACCGTTCACCGAGCCGGTGTACCCGCAGCTCACGGCCCAGCTGCTGAACCACCAGCAACTGCTCACCGAGCGCTTTCTCGCACAGCCCTGGCGGCCGGCCAGCCATCCACGCTACCGCATTCCCGTACCGCCCGACACCTTCATGCGTTGCTGGGGCAACACCACCGCGGCCGATGCCAAGGGGCTGGAGTTCGAGCGCTCCGACTGCGAGATGGACACCCACATCTTCGTGTCCGACTGGCTCTACACCGGCGGCCTCAGCGTGCGCCATGAGGCCTACGATGGCCGCAAGCTGGGCGCGTTGCGCTTCTCGTCGCAATACTCGCGCAGCTTTCGCAACGAGTCCTTCGGTGAGCGCAGCAACCGCAATCGCACCGCCGCGCAGTGCCGCGAGCGGTTTGTCGATCGCCAGGGCCTGCCGCTGCGGGCCGTGTTGTGCATGACGGCCTACAAGAAGCTGCCCGGGCTGTATGACCTGAGCGTGCTGGTGGCCACGCTGGACCAGTCCAGCGCGGGCGTGCAGGGGCGTTTCGACGCGCGTGGCGTGAGCTTTTCGAATGCGATGCGGCTGGCCGAGCACTATCTGGAGGGCTACGCGTGGACAAACTAGCCGTGGTCGAGGTGCTGGACCGTGACGGGCGGGTGCGCAGCATCCACCCCGTGCATTCCTGGCCGGTGCGCATGGGCCGCTCGCTGGATTGCGACGTGCTGCTCGACGACCCGCATGTCGCCCCCCTGCACCTGACCCTGACCGGCGCCGAGGGCGACACGGTCGATCTGCAGGTGGGCGAGACCGTCAACGGCGTGCAGTGCGCCCGCCAGCGTCTGAGCGCTGGCGAGACGGCGAAGCGCAAGGGTGGCGAAGAGTGGCTGCTGGGTCACACGCGGGTGCGAGTGCGCCTGAAGGACGACCCGCTTGCCCCGGAGCTGCCGGTGCCCCGGGCCAGCCGCTGGGGCTATGCGGCGCTGGCGGCCCTGCTGTGCGGGCTGGTGGGCTGGACCGCCTGGGAAACCTACCTGGACGCCGAACCCGGCGAGTTCCTGACCCAGTTCACACCGGTGACGGCCGGCTTGCTGGCGCTGGTGGCGGCCTGGAGCTTCCTCTGGGCCCTGGGCTCCAAGCTGTTCCAGCACCGCCTGGACTACCTCACGCATGTGCGCATCGCAAGTGCCGGTCTGCTGGGCTCGAGCCTGCTGGGTGCGGTGCTGGGCGTGCTGGCCTTCTCGACCTCGCTCGAAAGCCTGAGTCGCATCCGCGGCGCCACCGAAGCCATCGTGCTGGCGCTGGCGGTGTTTGCCCACCTGGTGGTCGTGATGCCGCAACGCCGGCGTGCCTTTGCCTGGATCGTCTCGGCAGGCGTGCTCACGGGGCTGAGCCTGACCGCCTTGCTGCAGTACAACCGCTCGGGGCGTCTGACCGAGGAGCTCTACCTCACCACGCTGCCTCCCCCGGCGTTCAGGCTGGCGCCGGCGGTGAGTCCGAAGGAGTTCATCGAGGAAGCCACGTCCTTGAAAGACAGCCTGGACCGCCGTGCCGCCGACGCCGACGATGCCGCCGATGCGGGTGAGGTGGGCGACGAAAGCCGGGCCGGTCGGCTGCGATAGTCCCTTCATGCGGCAGGGGTCAGCCGTGGCCAGCACGGGTGTCCTCTGCGCGTCCTGCCGGCGCCTTGCGCTGAACGTCCGCATGGCCGACACTTGGTGCGTGCACCGTACGGACAGCGCCTGAAGCGGGCTGGATCGGGCGGTAACGCGAGGGTTAACCCTCGATCCTGGCCGCCCGGCTGTGGTTTCTAGGGGCACTGCTCTAGAAATACCGTCTCTCCCTGCGTTGACCTGTCACGGAATTCTGCAAAATAGAACGATCGTTCGTTTTATTTCGAGGATGCCGTGAGCGCCTTGCCAGTTCCCCCCACGAAGACCAGCCGAGACGGCACGCGTGACAGCGCGCGCGGCCTGCAGAAGGGCCAGCAGACCAAGGCGGCGATCCTCGAGGCCGCGCTGGGGCTGGCGTCGCAGGTCGGCCTTGAAGGCCTGTCCATCGGCGCGCTGGCCGAGGTCACGCGCATGAGCAAGTCGGGCGTGTTCGCCCATTTCGGCTCCCGCGAGGAGCTCCAGATCTCGGTCATCCGCGAATACCACGCCAAGTTCGAGGAAGAGGTGTTCTTCCCGGCCATTCTCGAGCCGCGCGGCCTGCCGCGTCTGCGCGCACTGTTCGAGCGCTGGGTGCGCCGGGTGTCGGTCGAGATCGACTCGGGCTGCATCTACATCAGCGGTGCGGTCGAGTTCGACGACCGCCCCGGGCCCGTGCGCGACGCCCTGGCCGACATGGTGCTGACCTGGCACCGTGCGCTTGGCAAGGCGATTGCCATCTCGGTGGATGAGGGGCACCTCAAGCCCGACACCGATCCCATGCAGATGCTGTTCGAGTTGCACGGCCTCATCCTGGCCCTGCACCACGACGCGCGCTTCCTGCGCTCGCCCGGTTCGATCGACCGGGCGCGGCGCGGATTCGAATTTGTCGTCAGCCACTACGCAACCGAGTCGGCCCCGTCGGGCCCGCCGGCCGCGGCGCGCAAGACGAGCCGTTCTTCTCGCTAACCCTTTCCCCATCCAGGAGTCCTTCACATGGCCCAGTACACCCCGCCTCTGCGAGACATGCAGTTCCTCATGCACGAGGTGCTCGACGTCGTGGACGAACTCAAGGCGCTGCCCAAGCATGCCGACGTCGATGCCGACACGATCAACGCGGTGCTGGAAGAGGGTGGCAAGTTCGCGTCGCAGGTGATCTTCCCGCTCAACCAGAGCGGCGATGCCGAAGGCTGCACGCTGGACAAGACCACGCACGAGGTGAAGGCGCCCAAGGGCTTCAAGGAGGCGTATGCCCAGTACGTCGAAGGCGGCTGGCCGTCACTGAGCTGCGATCCCGAGTTCGGCGGCCAGGGCCTGCCGGTCACGGTGAACCAGTGCTTCTACGAGATGCTGAATTCGGCCAACCAGGCCTGGACGATGTACCCCGGCCTGTCGCACGGTGCGTACGAGGCCCTGCACGCCCACGGCACGCCCGAGCAGAAGCAGCTTTACCTGCCCAAGCTCACCAGCGGCCAGTGGACCGGCACGATGTGCCTGACCGAACCGCACTGCGGCACCGACCTGGGCCTGCTGCGCACCAAGGCCGAGCCGCAGGCTGACGGCACCTACCGCCTGACCGGCCAGAAGATCTTCATCTCTGCCGGTGAGCACGACCTGGCCGAGAACATCGTCCACCTGGTGCTGGCCCGCCTGCCCGATGCGCCCGAAGGCAGCAAGGGCATCTCGCTGTTCGTGGTGCCGAAGTTCCTGGTCAACGCCGATGGGTCGATCGGTGCGCGCAACGGCATCTTCTGCGCCGGGCTGGAGCACAAGATGGGCATCCACGGCAATGCGACCGCCCAGATGGTGCTCGAAGGCGCCGTGGGCACGCTGGTGGGCCAGCCCAACAAGGGCTTGGCCGCGATGTTCGTGATGATGAACGCCGCACGCCTGGGCGTGGGCAACCAGTCGCTCGGGCTGACCGAGGTGGCCTACCAGAATGCCGTGGCCTACGCGAAGGACCGCATCCAGATGCGTTCCCTGTCGGGGCCGAAGGCGCTGGACAAGCCGGCCGACCCGATCATCGTGCACCCTGACGTGCGCAAGATGCTGCTGACTGCACGTGCCTATGCCGAAGGCGGCCGCGCGATGGCGATCTACACCGCCCTGCAGCTCGACAAGGAGCTGTCCACCGACGACGAGGACGTGCGCCGCGACGCCGCCGACATCGTGGCGCTGCTCACGCCCATCATCAAGGCCTTCATCACCGACAACGGCTGGATCGCCACGTCGCACTGCATGCAGGTGTTCGGCGGCCACGGCTACATCCGCGAGTGGGGCATGGAGCAATACGTGCGCGATGCACGGATCAACATGATCTACGAGGGCACCAACACCATCCAGTCGCTGGACCTGCTGGGCCGCAAGGTGCTGGCCGACAACGGCGCCAAGCTCAAGAAGTTCGGCAAGCTGGTGCAGGCCTTCGTCGAGGACGAAGGTGTGAACGAGGACATGCAGGAGTTCGTCAACCCGCTGGCCGACCTGGGCGACAAGGTCACCAAGCTGACGACCGAACTGGGCATGAAGGCCTTTGGCAACGCCGACGAGGTGGGCGCGGCGGCGGTCGACTACCTGCGCGTGTGCGGTCACCTGGTGTTCGCGTATTTCTGGGCCCGCATGGCCAAGGTGGCGCTGGCGAAGAAGGACTCCGGTGACCCCTTCTACACCGCCAAGCTGGCCACGGCGCGCTTCTACTTCGCCAAGCTCCTGCCCGAGACGGCTTCGCTGATCCGCACCGCACGGGCCGGCCTGAAGCCGCTGATGGAGATGGACGAGGCCCTGTTCTGAGCGCCCCCAGGGCCGGGCTGCGCCCAGCCCGCCCCCCGCGGGGGTCAAGGAAACCTGG
>CBFGPV010000002.1:0-91022 GCA_965650765.1 uncultured Burkholderiales bacterium | reverse complement strand
TTGTGAGCGCCCCCAGGGCCGGCCTGCGCCCGGCCCGCCCCCCGAGGGGGTCAAGAAAGCTTGGGGCGGCCCGCACGCCGGCGGCACATATTTGTATCAAGACGCATCAAGTGCGTGAACTTCCGCGCGTTTTGCAGTCGCGCAACGACATGCGGGACAACCAGCCTGCACAACCGGCCGTGCAGCGGCACACAATGGCTGCAGACAACGATCACTCGGAGAGGACGCGCATGCGCATCGGCCATCGCGGCAAGCGGATGGTGGGCCCGGGCGGCTGGCCGGGCCGTGCCTTGCGCGTTGTGCACTGGCTGCTGGGGCTGCTGGTGCTGGGTCTGGCCCTGGGTGTGCAGGCGCAGGTGCGGCCCCTGCCTTCGAGCGAATCGCTCCCGCGGGTGGCGCAGTCGCCGGCCCTGCAGGCCTGGCTGACCGGGCGAGGGGCGGTGCGCCTGGGCGTGGTGCCCGACTGGCGGCCGATCGACCAGATCGATGCGGGCGGGCGTTACACCGGGCTGTCCGGCGACTTGCTGGCAGCGGTGGGTCGCATGCTTGACCTGCCGGTGCAGTTGCGGGTGTTCGATGACTTCCCTCAGCTGATGGCGGCGCTGCGATCGGGCGACATCGACCTGGTTGCATCGATGGCGCGATCGGAAGCGCGCGAAGCCGAATTGCTGTTCTCCGACAGTTATGTCGACCTGCCGGTGGTCTACATCGGCCGCCGTGGGGTGACCGATTTTTCCGAGCGCAATGACTTTGGCGGGCGGCGTGTGGCCGTCGAGCGCGGGCACGTCACGCATGAATACCTGCAGTCTCGCCATCGCGGCACGGCGCTGGTGCTGGTCGACAACACGCGCCAGGCGCTGCAGGCCGTGGCCGAGGGCCGGGCCGACTTCTACCTGGGCAGCCTGGCGCCGGCCCACCATGTGATCGAGAGTGACCGGCTGGACCGGCTGGAAGTGCTGCGCACGACCCCCCTCAGCCTGGGCAGCCTGCACCTGGCCATGCCCCGCGGCGCCGAGCCCTTGCGCGATGCGCTCAACGAGGCCTTGCGCCGGCTCGACCCCGCCTGGCTGGAACAGCTGAGTGCGGCCTGGCAACCCCGTTACCTGCTGCTGACCCCCGCCCGTGCGGTGGCGGTCGAGCCCGCCACGCGGGCGCAGGTGGCCGCGATCGGGGAGCTGCGGGTCGGCTTCGACCGGGGCTTCGGCCCGATCGCCAGCGTCGGTGAAGACGGCGAGCCGACCGGCTTTGCGGTCGAGCTGTTCCGCCGTGCCGCACGTCATGCCGGGCTCAACATCCGCTTCGAGCCGCAGCGCACCTTCGAGGCCGGGCTCAACGGGCTGCGCGATCAGCGACTGGACGTCCTGCTCGCCGCGGTGCGTACGCCGCCCCGGCAGGAGTTTGCCGACTTTGTCGGCCCGTTCTATTCGGCACCCTCGGTGCTGGTGAGCCGGCTCGATGGTGGCTGGCCGTCGGTGGCTTCACTGGCGGGCCGCACCCTGGCCATGGACCGCGCCCACTATCTGATCCCGGTGATCCAGCGCGAGGCGCCAGCGGTGCGCATCCTGGAGGTCGAGACGGTCGAGACCGCGATGGAGCGTGTGGCGCAAGGGCAGGCCGACGCGATGATCACCAACCTGGAGGTGGCGGCCAGCTTCATCAACAAGCGCTTCCTTGGTCAGTTGCAGGTGTCGGGCACCGTGGAAGGGCGACCGAGCGAGCTGTACTTCGCGGTGCGCAAGGACATGCCGGCCGTGGCTGCACTGCTGCGCCGCGGGCTCGACGCCATGCCTGAAAACGACCAGGCGGCGCTGGCCAACACCTGGCTGCGCACCGAGTTCCGTGCCGGTGTGCCCTGGTCGCGCATCGTGCTGGTGGTGCTGCCCGTGCTGGCCGTGCTGCTCACCGCACTGGCCGTGAGCCTGCTCTACAACCGGCGGCTCAAGGCACAGGTCGAAGCGCGCCAGGCTGCCGAGCTGCAGTTGCAGCGCGAGCGCGACACCGCACGCGCCGCCACGGCAGCCAAGGCCGACTTCCTGGCCGAAATGGGCCATGAGGTGCGCACGCCGCTGTCTGCGATCTCGGGGGGGCTGGAGCTGTTGCAGCGCCAGGAGTTGCCCCCTGCGGCGCGACCCCTGGTCATGACGATGGCGCGGGCGGCCGGGCATCTGGTCGAACTGCTGAACAACCTGCTGGACGTGGCCAAGCTCGAAGCGCACAAGATCTCGCTGCACACCGCACCAGGGAACGTGGGGACGCTCGTGCGTGACCTTGCCGACGAGTTCATGCCCAGTGCACAAGCCAAGGGCCTCACGCTGGACGTGCTGGGCGCGCAGGCCTGGACGACGCCGGTCCTGTGCGACGCCATGCGGCTGCGCCAGGTGGTGGGCAATCTGCTGGCCAATGCGATCAAGTTCACCGAGCGCGGGTCGGTGCGGGTGCACCTGTCGCCGCCGGTGCTGCGCGAGCAGATGCAGTGGATCGAGATCCGGGTCGAGGACACCGGGCCGGGCATGTCGCGCGAGGTGCGTAACGGCGTGTTCGAGCGCTTCGCCCAGGCGCCCGACACCGCGCGCCGGCATGGTGGCACCGGCCTGGGCCTGGCCATCGTGCGTGAACTCACCGAGCTGATGGGCGGGCGCGTCGAGGTGATGAGCATCGAGGGCCAGGGCAGCACCTTCACGGTGCACCTGCCGCTGCCGCCGGCTGCTCCGGCCTCGCTGCAGCCGGCCGGCAGCGTGCGTCGTGTGCTGCTGGTCGAGGACGCCCCGGTCAACCAGATGCTGTATGCCGAGCAGCTGCGCTCGCGCGGCTTCCTGGTGAACGTGGCGTCGTCGGCCGAAGAGGCACTGCGCAGCCTGGCCTCCGAGCCGGTCGACCTGGTCGTCACCGACCTGCAGCTGCCCGGCATGCCCGGCGCCGAGCTGGCGGTGCATGTGGCCGACATGCACCTGCGGGCCTGTGTCGTGGCGCTGACGGCCGATGACGGCAGCGACGCCCGCACACGCTGGGGCGACCGCTTCGACCTGTTCCTCACCAAACCGCGCAGTCCGGCCGACACCGTGTGGCTCGATCAGCTATGTGCCCGCTTCGCCCCGCCCAGCGAACGGCGTGTGCAGGGCACACCGCTGCGCTGACGCGTGGCAGCTCAGGGTCGGAACACCCCGTCAACGTAAGTCCAGCGGCCTGCCTCGCGCTCGAAGCGGCTCAGCTCGTGCAGCCGGTGCGCCCGGCCGCCGAGCTTGCTGCGCGCGACGAATTCGACCTCGGCGTGGTCGGCATCGATCTCGCGGTGGTGGCGGACGTCCAGCCCCAGCCATTTGAGGCCCGGTTCGGGCGGGTCGATCGAGGCCGGGCGCGTGCGGCTGTGCCAGGTGGACAGCAGGTAGTCGCGCAGGTCCAGCACGAAGGCGCAATAGCGCGAGCGCATCAGCGCTTCAGCCGTCGGCGCCTGCAGATGCAGCGGGCCGGCATGCCAGGGGCCGCAGCACTGGCTGTAGGGGCGGGATGAGCCGCAAGGGCACAGGGGGGTCACAGTTTGAGCTCCCAGGTTTCTCCGACCAGATCATGGCCGAAGCTGTGATGGGCCTCGCTGCCGGTCATCACGTAGCCATGGCGGCGGTAGATGTTGCGCGCGGCGGTGAGCAGGCTGTTGGTCCACAGCCGGATGCGCCGGTAGCCCTGTTCCCGGGCAAAGGCCTCGACCTGCGCGACCAGCGCCGCGCCGATGCCCAGGCCTCGTGCGTCGGGCTCGACGATCAGCATGCGCAACTGGGCCACCGTGCGCGAGGCCTCGACGACAAACACGCTGCCGACGTTGCGGCCCTCGTGTTCGGCGATCCAGCAGGCTTCACGTCCGGGCTTGAACTGCTCGACGAAATCGGCACAGATGCGCGCCACCATCGCCTCGAAGCGTGCGTCCCAGCCGAACTCGGCGGCATAGATCGCGCCGTGCCGTGCGATCACCCAGCCCATGTCGCCCGGGCGCGGTGAGCGCAGCGTGAAGGCGCGATGGCCGCGTTCGTCGGCTGTGCTGGCGGCGCCCGGTTCAACCGCGGGAGTCTGCGGGTCCAGGGTCTGCTCGATGCAGGTCATCGCGGCCACCAGACGCGCTTGAGCCTCGCCTGGAAGCGATGACAACAGTGTGGCCGCGGCATCGTGCGATCGCCGGTCCAGCGGTGCAAAGGCCTTGCGGCCCTTGGCTGTGAGGCTCAACCATTGCTGGCGGGCATCCTGCGGGGCGGGCTGGGTGCGGATCAGGCCGTGCTCCTTGAATCGCCGCAGCAGCCGGCTGATGTAGCCCGGGTCCAGCCGCAACTGCTGGGTCAGTGCGGTGGCGGTCAGCGGGGCGTGGTGGGCCAGCTCCCACAGCACGCGCGCTTCGGTGAGCGAGTAGGGGCTGTCCAGCAGGTGCTCATGCAAGGCGCCGATCGTGCGGGTGTAGAAGCGGTTGAAGCGCCGCACCGTGTCGATGCGGGAGGCGAGCGCAGGAGGCGATGTCATGAGGGGCTCCGGTGTTTGCCCCAATTATTTGCCTGAAGCAATCAATTTGCGCAAGACCCTGCATCGCCGCCCGGACGGGGCCGCTGGTAACCTTGCGGCAAACCGAATCACCCGTGCCTGTGCCGATCATGCTGTTTCTGCTGTCCCCTGCCAAATCACTCGACTACGACACCCCGGCCCACGTGCCGACCTTCACCCAGCCGCTGTTCGTCGACCGTGCGGCCGAACTGATCGAGGTGCTGCGCGAAAAGACACCGGCCGAAGTGGCCGGCCTGATGGACCTGAGCGATGCGCTGGCCAGCCTGAACGTGGCCCGCTATGCCGCCTGGTCGCGCCGCTTCACTGCGGCCAATTCCAAGCAGGCCGTGCTGGCGTTCGACGGCGACGTCTATGACGGCCTGCAGGCCCGCACGCTGGACGCCGCCCAACTGGACTGGGCGCAGCAGCATGTGGCCATCCTGAGCGGGCTGTACGGCGTGCTGCGTCCCCTGGACCGGATGCAGCCCTACCGGCTGGAGATGGGCACGCGCCTGGCCACGCCACGCGGCAAGGACCTGTACGCCTACTGGGGCACAACGATCGCCGAGTATCTGAACGAGCAACTGCGCGCCAACGAGTCGCCAGTCATCGTCAACCTGGCCTCGGAGGAGTACTTCAAGGCGGTCGACCGACGGGCGTTGAAGGCCCGCGTGATCCAGTGCGTGTTCGAGGACTGGAAGGGCAGCGGCTACAAGATCATCAGCTTCCATGCCAAGCGGGCACGGGGCATGATGGCGCGCCATGCGATCGAGCAGCGGGCGCTGCACCCGCGGCAGCTCGAGCAGTTCAGCGCGGGTGGCTATGCGTTTGCCAGTGAGGTGTCCACGCCAGAGCGCATGGTGTTTCGTCGCCGCCTCGCCTGAGGCGTGAGGCGATGGCCAGGGCCGCAGGGGGTTCAGCCGGCCGGCTGCTTGCTGCACAATCCGTGGCATGAGCACGCAGCAGATCACCCCCGAATTGCGTCAGTGGATTGTTGAGCAGGCCTCGGCCGGCCATGCACCTGAGGTGGTGCTGCGCGCGATGCTGGACAGCGGCTGGCAGGAAGAAGTCGCCGTGCGGGCGATGGAAGACACCCTGCGTGACTTCCTGCGTGAGCGGGGGCTGCCCGAGGCCGAGGTGCTGGCGGCCAGCCGCCCGGGGGTGGACAGCACCCAGACTCAACCAACGCCCCAGACGGTGCTGCCGGCCACGCCGGTGCCCGAGCCTGACCTTGCCGGTCAGGCCAGCGTGCTCGACGCCTCCGACCGCCAGGTCGAGGTGCTGTTCTCGATGGACAACCCGCGGGTGGTGGTGTTCGGCAACTTCATGTCGCACGAAGAATGCGACGAGTTGATGCGCCTGGCGGCCGTGCGGCTGGAACGCTCCGAGACGGTCAAGACCGATACCGGGCAGAGCGAGGTCAACGAGGCCCGCACCAGTGACGGCATGTTCTTCCAGCGCGGCGAGAACGAACTGTGCGATCGCCTTGAACGGCGCATCGCTGCCCTGGTCAACTGGCCGCTGGAGCGTGGCGAAGGCCTGCAGGTGCTGCGGTATCGCCCGGGCGCCGAATACAAACCGCACTACGACTACTTCGACCCGGCTCAGCCGGGCACACCGACCATCCTGCGCCGCGGTGGGCAGCGCGTGGGCACGCTCGTGATGTATCTCAACACCCCCGACCAGGGCGGTGCCACGACCTTCCCGGACGTTGGCCTGTCGGTCAACCCGATCAAGGGCAATGCGGTGTTCTTCAGCTACTCGGCACCGCATCCTGCCACGCGCACACTGCACGGCGGGGCGCCGGTGCTGGCTGGCGAGAAGTGGGTGGCGACCAAGTGGATGCGCGAGGGCCGTTTCGAGTGAGCCCGCAGGGCACCGCGGCCGAGGCCCTGCCGCTGGCCGGCGTGAAGGTGCTGGATCTCACCCGCCTGCTGCCCGGGCCGTTCGCCACCCTGCACCTGCAGCGCATGGGCGCCGACGTGCTGAAGATCGAGGACCCGGGTGTCGGCGACTATGCCCGCACCATGCTGCAGAGCGACGCCGAACGGGCGCGCGGAGAGCCCAGCCTCTTCTTTCGACTGCTCAACAGCGGCAAGCGCCTGCATCGCATCGACCTCAGCCACGCCGAAGGGCGCGATGAACTCCTGGCACTGGCCCGCGAATGCGATGCGCTGGTCGAGGGTTTCCGGCCGGGAGTGCTGGACAAGCTGGGGGTGGGGTGGTCGACGCTGCACGGCATCAATCCGCGCCTTGTGCTGTGCTCGATCAGCGGATATGGCCAGACCGGCCCGATGGCGCGCCGTGCCGGCCACGACATCAACTACATCGGCTACGCGGGTGTGCTGGATCAGATCGCCACACGCGAGGGGCGGCCGGTGATCCCGAACTTCCAGATCGGCGACCTGTTCGGCGGCACACAGGCCGCGCTGAGCGGGCTGCTCGCCGCACTGCTTGCCGCGCACCGCACCGGCATCGGGCGCCATGTCGACATCTCGATGACGCATGTGGTCCATGACCACAATCTGCTGGCACGGCTGGCGGTGGCCCGGGACGGCCAGGTGGTGCCGCCAGGGCGCGATCTGCTGACCGGGGGGGTGCCTTGCTACAACGTCTACCGCACGCTCGATGAGCGCTGGATGGCCGTCGGGGCGCTGGAGCTGAAGTTCTGGCGGAGCGCCTGCGAAGTGCTGGGGCACCCCGAGTGGGGTGATCGGCACTGGATGCTGGGCCAGGAGGTGGGCGGGGACGATGCCCTGGCCCTGGAGGCCGCGGTGTCCGAGGTGTTTGCCCGGCACACGCAGGCGCACTGGACCGAAAGGTTCGACGCGGCAGATTGCTGCGTGACGCCGATCCTGCGCATGGACGAGGCCATGCACCATCCGCTGTTCACCGCTGCCGACCGCCGCTGAGCGCCACCGGCGGGTGGCGCACCGCGGCGGCGGTGCTGGCTGACGACTCAGTCTTCGCGGCGCTTGCCGCCGAACGGCTTGCCACCAAAGGGCTTGCCCGAACCGCCAAACGGCTTGCCACCGAAGGGCTTGGCACCAAAAGGCTTGGCACCGGCCGGCTTGCTGCCGAACGGCTTGGCGCCAAAGGGCTTGTCGCCAAAAGGCTTGTCACCGTAGGCGCGCTCGCCGTACGGCTTGCCAAAGCCCTTGCCCTGGCTGGCGCCTGCCGGGCCGTGGCCTGCGGCATCGCCGAAGCTCTTGCGCTGGATCGGGCGTGCGTCCTGGCCACGAGCAGGCTCGAACCAGTTGTCGTCATGCGCGCGACGGGTGTCGGGGCGGGCGTCGTGGCGGTTGTCCGAGCGGCCTTCGAAGGGGCTGCGGTCACGCGGAGCGCCGTAGCCCTGGCCACCGGCGGAGTCTCGACGCGGGCGGAAGCCACCGGCATCCCGGAAACCCTTGCCCGCGCCGGGCATCCAGCCTTCCGGCTTCTTGCGTTCGACCGGCGCCGGCGCCTTGGGCTCCAGGCCTGCGATCGTCGCAGCCGGAATGCGCTGCGTGGTGAAGCGCTCGATGCGGCGGATCATGCCGGTATCGCGGCGCTCGGCCAGGGTGATCGCCAGGCCATCGCGGCCGGCACGGCCGGTGCGGCCGATACGGTGCACGTAGTCTTCGGCCTTCATCGGCAGGCCGTAGTTGATCACGTGCGTGATGGTCGGGACGTCGATGCCGCGTGCGGCGACGTCGGTGGCCACCAGCACACGCAGTTCGCGGTGACGCAGGCCCTGCAGCACACGGTTGCGGCGGCCCTGGGGCATGCCGCCGTGCAGTGCGGCCACGGCGTGGCCCATTTCGGCCAGGCGGTCGGCCAGCCAGTCGGCGTCACGCTGGGTGCTGGTGAACACCACGGCCTGGTCGAGTTCGCGCTCGGCCAGGATGCTCTCGAGCAGCGAGTTCTTGTGCGAGATGTTGTCGGCCCAGTGCAGGCGCTGCTCGATGTTGGCGTGCGTGTCGGTGTGCGACGCCACGTCGATGCGCTGCGGGTTGCGGGTGAGCTGCTGAGCCAGGCCGCCAACGTGGCCGGCAAAGGTGGCGCTGAACATCACGGTCTGGCGCTCGGGGTTGAGCGACTCGGCCACGGCGCGGATGTCATCGATGAAGCCCATGTCGAGCATGCGGTCGGCTTCGTCGAGCACCAGCATCTCGACGTTGTCGAGCACCGCGGCACCCGAACCCATGTGGTCGAGCAGGCGGCCCGGGGTGGCGATCAGCACGTCCAGCGGGCCGCGCAGGGCCTTGATCTGGGCCGGATAGGGCACACCGCCCACGATGGTGGCGACGCGCAGGCCCTGGACCTTGCGGCCATAGGTCACGCAGGCCTTGGACACCTGCATCGCCAGTTCGCGGGTGGGTGCCAGCACGACGATGCGCGGGCCGTAGACCACGCCCTTTTCGCGGCGCTTGGTGTTGTCGCCACGCGAGGCGAGGATGCGCTCGAGCGCAGGCAGCACGAAGGCGGCGGTCTTGCCGCTGCCGGTGGAGGACGAGACCATCAGGTCCTGGCCGGCAAGCGCGGCCGGAATGGCACGGGCCTGCACGTCGGTGGGCGTGGTGTACCCCGCTTCGGTCACGGCTTGGAGGATGGCGGGGGTCAGGCCCAGAGATTCAAACGTCATTCGAAACTTTCAAGCAAAAGCGGTGCCGGTGGCCGGAAAGCCACAGCAAGACACCGCGCAACGCTGGCACCGACGCCGGGCGTTGAGTGGGACAGTCGCAGTTCGAGGGGCAGGCCCGCAAGCGCCGGGCAGTTGCCTCAAGTCGGTGGTAGCGACGGCATCGCCGCCAACCGAAGCTCAAGACAAAAGAGGTGGCACCCGAGGCGCCTTGCTTGAAGAGGTCAGAGGGGATGAACGAATGCGTTGCGTGTTGCAGCGCAGCACGCCATTGTGCCTCATTTCGTGAAAAAGAGATAGCCCCTTGAGACGGCGGCCAGGCAAGGGGTGAGCGCAGGCCAGGCCGGGTGTCAGGCGCGCGACGTGCCGGCAGCGTCTGCGGCCTCGGGCAGCGCCGCGGACTGCGGCCGGTGCAGCGCCAGCAGCAGGGCCCCGCCGAGCACCAGCGCACCGCCCAGCCACTGCAGCCCGGCCAGGCGTTCGCCGAGGAAGGCCATGGCCAGCACCACGGTGACCACTGGCTCCAGCGTCGAGATGAGTGCGGTGCGCGACGCCCCCAGGTGTTTCAGCCCCACGACAAAACAGCCGACGGCGATCGAAGTCGACACCAGCGCGATGGCCAGCACCGCCAGCCAGCCGCCGGCGGTCTGGGCCAGTCGGGCAGGCTGGCCCATGCCGGTGCGCACGGCCACGATGGCACACAGCAGCACGGCTGCACTGCTCAGGATCACGGCCGTCGACACCAGCGGATCGACGCCACGCGTGATGCGTGTGCCGGCAACGATGTAGATCGCGTAGATGCCGGCAGCCCCGACGGCCAGCGCGACGCCGCGCGGGTCCAGGCCTGCGGCGCTGCCCGGACTGAGCGTGTCGCTGCCCAGCGTGAGCACGGTGCCGATGCTGCACACGAACAGCGCGGTCAGCTTGCGCGCATCCAGCGACTCGTGTCGCAGCGCCCAGCTCAGCAGCACCACGAACAGCGGGAACAGATACAGCAGCAGCGCCACCATGCCGGCCGGAATGTAGGTCAGCGCGGCGAAGAAACAGAACGACTGCGCCACATAACCCGCACCCATCAGGGCCAGACCCGGCAGCCGGCCTCGTTCGGGCAGGATCGGGCGGACCCAGGCGACAGCGGCCCACAATGCTGCGGCTGCGATCACGAAGCGGGGCATCAGGATGCCGAAGATGTCGACGCCGGCCGCATAGGCCTGCCGTCCGAAGATGGCCATGGCGCCAAAGCAGGCGGCCGACACGGCCACCAGCAACGCGGCGATCAGTGGGGACAACGCTCGGGCATTCGGCATGGTGCAACAGGGCAGGTCAGTTCGGGCGTGGGCTGCAGGCCGAGCTTCAGCGCGGCGCCTGCAGGGCCTGAAGCATGCCTGATTGACCCAGCCTGCGGGCGTGATCGACGGCGTTGAGCCCCTCGCGGTCCTTGCGGGTGGGGTCGGCCCCGGCGGCGATCAGGGCACGCACGACGGCCTGGTGTCGCAAGCCGCCATCGCCTTGCACCACGGCGACCACCAGCGCCGGGCGGCCGTCAGGGTCGACCGCATCCGGGCTGGTGCCGGAGGCCAGCGCGGCACGCACCGCATCGAGGTCCGCGCGAGCGGCTGCCTGCCACAGCGGTACGGACGACTCCGTACTGGCGGCCCGTGTGTCGCGGGAACGAGGTTCAGGCGTCGCGGACGCCAGCGGCGCAGCAGCAGCAGCGGCCGGGGCCGGCAGGCGGCGTTCCTGTGCGATGCGGGATGCAGCCGACTTCGCCGTGTACTGGTCTGCGGCCTCGGCCGTGGATCGGTCGAGCGATTCGGCCGCCGCGGGCGATGGTGCGGGATCGGCGCCTTCGGTACGTTCGGCACGTTCGAGGGGGGCACGCGCTGCCAGCCCGCCGGCCTGAGGGGCCGGCGATGCCGGGGCGGCAGGGAAGGGGTCTGCCACTGGCGGGCGCGCTGCTGCGACGGCTGCCGGTGCTGGCGGTGTGGCGACGGGTCGCGGCGGCACGGCGGCCGGCGCAGGCGCAGGGCTGGCAGGCTCTGCTGCGGCGGCCGGGGCGGGGGGCTGCCGAACGGGCGCATCGGCCTGCCGTCGCGCGGGCGCGGGTGCGGTCTTCTGCGCAGCCGGCGCGGCCTCGCCGAGCGCCACCTCTGCGGGAGCGGTGTCGTGGATGTCTGCGGGGGCAGCCGCCGGGCGCCCCGGCGCTTCACGCGGCGTGTCGGGGCGGGCCGCCGATGCCGGGGGGGCCTGGTCGGGTTCGGGCGGCGCTCGCTCGACCTGCCACGCCAGCAGGCCTGCGAACCCCATCACCATCACGGAGGCCAGCGCACGCAGTTTCCAGCGGCTTTCGTTGGCGGCCGGCCGGTGTGTGCCGACCGGCGTCGCAGGCGCCTGCAGCCGGGCCTGGGCCTCGGCCTGCGCCAGGATGCGGTCGCGCACGGTCTGTGATGGGCGCGAAGCCTGTGCGGACAGTTCGCTGGCGCGGTGATAGGCCTCGACCAGATCGTCCTGGGCGGGAGGGGGCGAGGTGGTGCGGTGGTCGTTCATGGCATCCCCTCACAGCCAGGCGGCAAGCGCCTGGCGAAGCTTGTTGCGGGCGTAGCGCAGGCGACTCTTGGCCGTTTCGGCGCCCACCCCTGTGGCCGATGCGATGTCTTCCAGGCTCATGCCGGCCTCGGCCTGCAGCAGGAAGGCTTCGCGCTGATCCGGAGGCAGCTCGTCGATCGCAGCAAGAAAGGCCTGCGCCTGCTGGCGTGTCTGCACCTGCTGCAGCGGCTCGTTGGCTGCATCGGCGGCCAGATGTTCGACGAGGTTGGCGCCGTGTTCGTCGTCGAGCGACTGCATCGGGCCCTGGATCGGCTTGAACTGGCGCACGTGGTCGATCACGCGGTGTCGGGCAATCGTGTAGAGCCAGGTCGTGAAGCGTGCACTGGGTTCGTAGCGGCTGGCCTGCCGGGTGACCGAAAACCAGACGTCCTGGTGCAGCTCGTCAACCACGCCGCTGCCCGACTGTTGCACCACGCAGCGCGCGATGAAGCGATACACGCCGCCTTCGTGCCGGTCATACAGGCGAGCGAAGGCGGCGACATCACCCCGGGCGTAGGCCAGCATCAGCGCCTCGTCGCTGTCGGGGTCGTCGGTCGTCGCGATCGTTGCGGCGGAGTCGGCGCGTTCCATGGGCGCGCATTGTGCACCCTGGGCGCCGGCCGCTGCAGCCTGCATCGCGAGCGTCATGCACCCTGCCTCAACGGTGCGGCGGATCGGGCACGAAACCCGAGTGAGCCGAGTCGGGGAAAGGCTGCGGCCGATGCCAGGGCCGTTCGATGCGGCGTGGAATCACGCCCTGGGCAACAAGGTTCTCGTGGCTGTCGTAGTGCAGCGTCACGATTTCGTCCGGCCGGGACTGGGCGCGCTCGAACGTCGTGGTGCCCACGCTGTCATGCTCGCGCCGGCCATGGCCGGTACCGAGTTTGGCTGCAGGCGCAGCACGGGAGCCGGATCGCGCCAGGGTGTCCGCACTGGCCGACGACTCCTCGGCAGCCTGCGCCGAGGGTGATGCCGGCGCGACGGCGGCCGGCGGCACGGGCCGGTATTCGCGAAATGCGGCCACTCCGATCACGCCCACATGGGCCGGCCGGCCCGTGCGCGTGGCGTAGGCATCGCCCAGCGAGGTGAACTCGAACGCGGCGATCTCGTTCAGCGACTTGCGCCAGCCGGCCACGGCGTAGCGCTCATGGGCAGACAGCACATAGCCAGCCTGGCTCCACCCCGCGGTCTCACCGCTGACCACGTTGACACCGTCGACCGACACCACCGTCAGCAGGCGTTCGCCCAGCCGGTTGCGCACGCTGATCTCGTAGCGCGCGCCGGGCCTTCCGGCGATGTAGTGGCGGCCTTGATGCGTGTGCACGGTCAGCTGGCGTCCGGTGTCGCGGTCGACCACCCGAACCTCGACCAGTCGCCCGAAGGCGTGGGCGGTGCCCGATGCGGCAAGCACGGACAGGGCAGCGAGCAGATGCAGGGGCAGGCGTGGCATGGCGAGGCTCCGATGGGTGGGTGATGTCCTTGCCAACGTGCGGCCGTGCCAAACGGGGTTGCGCACCACGATCAGGGTTCTCCCCAGTGTGGCGTTTGTTTGACATGCGGATTAACCCCATATTAAAAAATTACAGAAAAATTAAAGAATGCGGACTGGCTTGGGAGGTAGCGGCTCCCGAGCCACAAGAGAGACAGAACAACCTTTCGTGATCGAGGAGTCTTAACGATGATTAAACGTGCCCACCACCTGGTCGCCCTGTCGGCCGTGGCCGCAGCCTGCGGCCTGACCACCACGGCAGCCAGTGCCCTGGAGAGCCACGGCTACTTCCGCGCCGGCCCTGGCGCAACGAAGAAAGACGCTGCGCGCGCCTGCTACGGTCTCAACGGCCCCGGCCTGAAGTACCGCCTCGGCAACGAGTGCGACTTCTACGGCGAGTTCTTCCTGAGCGAAAAATTCAACACCGAAGGGGTCGAGACCAAGATCCAGTTCACGCCCAACCTCTACAACGGCGGCACCGACAGCAATGACGCCAAGCTGGGGCTGGCCGAGATGTTTGTCGAAGGCAAGGGCTTCGACATCGCGCCCGAGGCGAGCTTCTGGGTGGGCAAGCGCTACTACGCGCGTGCCGACGTGCACATCGTCGACACCTTCTTCACGATCCAGGACGGCGTGGGCGCCGGTGTGCGCGACGTCAAGCTCGGCCCGGGCAAGTTCGCGCTGGCCTACTTCCGCAGCGACGACGGCCGTGGCGGAGCGCCGGGCGACCAGCCGGGCAGCCGCATCAGTGCCGAGCTGTACGACATCGCGGCCAACCCCGGCGGCAAGCTGCGCTTCATCGGCACCTTCACCCACGGCAGCTTCACCGGCGGCAAGAGCGGCGTGGCCCTGACGGCGCAGCACAACCAGGACAACTTCCTGGGTCTGGGCGGCGGCAACACCCTGTGGGTGCAGTACGCGCAAGGGTCAGCCAACATCAACACCGGCTTTGGCGACCTGGGTGCCGGCTCGGGCACCAAGAGCTTCCGCATCGTCGATTCGATCACCTGGCAGCGTGGCGCTTTCGGCGGGCAGGCCATGGCCCTGTGGCAGAACGACCGCGACGACGCGGGCGGCAAGTCCAACAGCATCTCGATCGGTGGTCGCGCGTCGTACGCCGTGACCAAGCACTTCAAGATGGTGGCCGAGGTGGGCCATTCGCAGCGCAAGCCCGACGGCGGCTCGACCCAGAAGCTCACCAAGTTCACGCTCGCACCGACGCTGAGCACCGGCCCGGGCTTCTGGAACCGGCCTGAACTGCGCCTGTACGTGACCACGGCCAAGTGGAACCAGGCGGCCAATGCGGCAGCAGGCGGTGGTGGCGTGACCGGCATCGGCGACGGCAAGACTTCGGGCACGAGCTACGGTGCCCAGGTCGAAGTGTGGTGGTGATCCACTGAGCACCCAGGCGCGGGCGCAGGCGGCACAGATCGCCGCGTCCGCCATGGCGCAGCCTGCTGCGCCTGCACAGCGAGGAGATGACTCATGACGGCAAGACCCTGGCGTGCCCTGGGCGCGTCCTGCCTGGGGGTGGTGCTGGCCCTGGCAATCCTGCCCGGCGTGGCGCGCGCCGCATCGGTGGAAGTGTTGCACTGGTGGACCAGCGGTGGCGAGGCCCGCTCGGTGGCCGAACTCAAGCGTCTCCTGGCCCGCGAGGGCCATGAGTGGCGCGACTTTGCCGTGGCGGGTGGCGGAGGCGACTCGGCCATGGCCTTGCTGCGGTCGCGGGTGCGCGCGGGCAATCCGCCGGCGGCAGCCCAGATCAAGGGTCCGGCACTGCAGGAGTGGGGCCGCATGGGCGTGCTGGCCAACCTCGACGAGGTGGCGCAGGCCCAGAAGTGGGAGTCCCAGCTGCCGCGTGTCGTGGCCGACCTGATGAAGTACGACGGGCGGTTTGTCGCGGTGCCGGTGAACGTGCACCGCGTGAACTGGCTCTGGGTCAGCCGGGCCGCGCTGCGCAAGGTCGGTTCACGCGCGCCGGAAACCTGGGACGAGTTTTTCGTGCTGGCCGACCGGCTGCAGAAGGCCGGCATCGTGCCGGTGGCGCATGGCGGGCAGCCCTGGCAGGAGTTCACCACCTTCGAGACCGTCGTGCTGGGCGTGGGTGGCGCCGAGTTCTACCGGCGCGCCTTCGTGCAGCTCGATCCGACCGCCCTGCGCAGTGACACGATGGAGCGCGCCCTCACCACGTTTCGCCGCATCAAGGCCTACACCGACAAGGACGCCCCCGGGCGTGACTGGAACCGCGCGACCGCGATGGTGATCCGGGGTGAGGCAGCGATGCAGTTCATGGGGGACTGGGCCAAGGGCGAGTTCCTGGCGGCTGGCCAGGTGCCGGGCCAGGACTTCCTGTGTGTGGCTGCCCCGCAGACCGAACGGGCCTTCATCTTCAACATCGACAGCTTTGCGATGTTCCGCCTCAGCGACCCGCGCGCGGCGCAGGCCCAGCAGGCCCTGGCGCGCACCATCATGAATCCCGAGTTCCAGCAGATGTTCAATCTGGCCAAGGGATCGGTGCCGGTGGGCACGGGCGTGCAGATGAGCCGCTTCGACCTGTGCGCGCAGGAGTCGAGCGCCTACTTCGCGGCCTCGTCGATGCTCAAGACGCTGGTGCCGTCGATTGCCCACAAGATGGCGCAGCCCGACCGTGTGGAGGAGGCGATCAAGCAGGTCGTCGCCACGTTCTGGAACAACGACGCCGTGACCACGGCACAGGCGATGCAGGGCCTGGAGGCGGCTGCCCGCGCGGGCCGCTGACAGTTCAGGCGGCGGGCGCGACGGGGTGGCGCAGGCGCAGCAGCGCGCGCACGAAACCGTGGTCCGAGCGGGTGCGATCGCGGCCTTCGTGAAGGTGATCGTTGAAGTATTCGACACGGCGCACGTCGCCAATCGCAAAGCGCGACGACGCCACGAACTCTTCGGACACCCACACCTGGTCCAGCGTGTCGGGCCAGCCCTGGAACACATGCGAGTACGCCACGTCGCGCCGCAGCGCGGCCTCGGACTGCACGTCATAGGCGTGGTACAGCGCCGTGTCGCGCGCCTGACGGTCATAGGCCACGGCGGCAGTGGCCGAGATCATCTGCGTGGTCACGCTGTGGGGGGTGTCGTTCAGGTCGCCCATCAGCACCAGCGGGTCGCGGGTGTGCTGGATCAGGTCGACCACCAGGTGGCGCAGCGCCGCCGCCTCGGCGCCTCGCATGATCAATGAACGCAAGGCGGCGCGTGCGGTGATGCGCGGGTCGTCGCGGTCCTCGACGACCGCGCCGCTCTCGTCCTGCAGGTACTTGGGGCGCTTGGACTTCAGGTGGCAGACCAGGACGTGCAGGCGCGGCCCGTTGCGCAGCTTCAGTCGGGCATGCAGGACGGGCCGCTCGAAGCGGGTGTGCGGCCCGATCTCCGGCACGTCCACAGCATGCTGGGGCGGGAAGTCAGCGACCGAATCAAATCCTTCGAGATCCAGCCTCGTGGCCAGGCCCACCCGCGGCGTGCCGGTGGCACCGAGCTCGGCGCCGGGTGCGATGACCTGACCGTAGCGCAGCCGGCTGAGCTGGATGCTGTCCTTGAGGGCGGCAAGATCCCACACCTCCTGGAAGGCCACCACGTCAGCATTGAGTCGCTGCAGCTGATTGCCCAGCCAGGCGGTCTTGCGGGCGTACTCTTCCGTGCCGAAAGGCTCCTGGTTGTCGTAGAACACCCGCGCGGGCAGCGCCAGGTTCAGCGTGTTGCAGGTGGCCAGGGTCAGCGTCGACCACGCGACCGGCGGTGGCTGAAGGAGCGGGCTGGTGTCGGACATGGTGGGGTGCGGATGAGTGGCGGGGGTGACGGCTCAGAGGCGTCCGGTGAGCCAGGCCGCCAGTGCGGCAGCGGCCGTGCCGAGCGCGAGGCACAGGCCCACCACGGCGCCGTAGGCCCGCCCGCCCGAGGCGACGGCCACGATGATGCGCGTGACGGTGTTGACACCGATGGCGAGGAGCACACAGCGGACGAGGCCGATGTCGTCGAGGCGGCCGGCCGCAAACAGTGCGGCGCTCGAAGCCACCGGCGCATGCGCGTCGGCAGTGGAAGCCAGGGCCACGCTCGCAAAAAGACCCACGTGCCCGTAGGTACCTTGCGCCCAGCTGACCAGGGCAGCCACGCCGGACAGCAGTGCCGCCACGACAAAGGCTTCCCTCAGGCGCAGGGCGCTGTCATGCGGCCCGGCATCACTGCTGCCGCTGCCGGGTGCGTGCCAGGCCAGCAGTCCACCCAGCGCCAGGGCCACCCCTGCACCTGCTGCGGCGATCGGCAGCAGCATCCCGGCTGCACCGGGCGCCAGTGAACTCGCCAGCAGCCAGGCCTGCACCCAGGTGGCTGCGGACGACATCACGCCCGCGCCGGCATGGGCGCGCAGTTGATCGTCCGTACCACGCAGGCGGCTCCCCATCGAGGCGATCGTTGCCGTGCTCGACACGAAGCCTGAGAAGAAGCCTGATGCCGACAGCCCCGCACGTGGCCCGAGCCAGCGCGTGGCCACATGGCCGGCCGCCTGCAGGATCAGGATCAGGACCACCAGGCTGGCGAGGCGGCGCGGGTCGATGCCACCCGACCACGGCTGCGCACCTGAAGGCACCAGCGGCAGCACCACCAGCATCAGGCCGGCCAGCATGATCAGGTCTTTCAGTTCACGCTCGCTCAGCAGCTGGGTCGACAGACGATGCAGTTGCTCGCGTGAAGCGAGCAGGGCCGCCACCGTGGCGCCGCAGGCGGCGCCCAGTGCAGGCGAGAACACGCTGGCCACACCGATCAGATAGGTCGCAAAAAGGGCCAGCTCGGTGGTCAGGCCCGGGTCGTCCGAGCGGCTCTTCCAGTAGGCCAGCAAGGCCAGTGCGCCGATCAGCAGGGCGCCTGCGATCACCACGCCGGGCTGGCGAAGGTTCTGCGCCAGCGCGCCGGTCAATGAAGCCAGCATGAAGCTGCGGATGCCCGCCGGCTCGCGCGTGACGCCGCTGCCCTTGCGCCGCTCGCGCTCCAGCCCGATCAGCATGCCGCAGCCCAGGGCAACGGCCAGTCCGATGGCGGCCGATTCGAACGTGCCTTCGCTCACAGCGCGACGGTCGACAGATGCTCGGGCACCTTCACGCGCCACCCCAGTTCGTCCTGGATGCGGCTGCGCAGGGTGTCGGCCGCGGCCGGGTCACCATGCACGACGAAGGTCTGGGTGGGTGCATGGTGGAAGTGCCGAAGCCACTGCAGGATCTCCTGGGCATCGGCATGCCCCGAAAAGCCTTCGAGGTGGCTGATCTGGGCCCGCACCGGCACATACTCGCCAAAGATCTTCACGTCACGTGCGCCGCCAATGAGCTTGGCGCCACGGCTGCCCGGCACCTGGAAGCCCGGAAAGATCACATGGTTGCGTTCGTGCGTGACCAGCGACTTGAGGTGGTGCAGCACCCGCCCGCCGGTGGCCATGCCGTTGGCCGACAGGATCACGCTCGGGTAGTGCGATCGGGTCAGGGCTTCCGATTCCTGTGGTGTGGTCACGACCCTGACGCCTTCGCACATTGCCTGGGCCTCCTGTTCGGACAGGCGCAGCAGCTTGCGATGCTGGTGATAGACCGCCGTGGCACGCGTGGCCATCGGGCTGTCCAGATAGACCGGTACCTTGTGGTCCAGTCGCCCGGAATGCTTGAGGCGGTGGATGGCCAGCATCAGCGCCTGGGCCCGGCCGACTGCAAACGTCGGCATCAGCACCGTGCCGCCCCGGCCCAGCGTGGCACGGATGGCTTCGCCGAGTGCTTCGAGCACGTCGGTGTCGGGGTGGCTCCGGTCGCCGTAGGTCGACTCCACGAGCAGCACGTCGGCCTCGCTGATCGCCTGGGGAGGTGGCATCAGCAGGTCGTGCTGGCGGCCCAGGTCACCTGAAAACACGAGGCGCCGATCGCGGTGGCGCAGCGTCACGCAGGCTGCGCCGAGCAGGTGGCCGGCCGGCGTGAGCGTGACGGTGGTGCCGTGGCCGAGGTCGACAGGCTGGCCGAATGCCACGGGTTGCAGGCGGGTCAGCGCGCGTTGTGCGTCGTGGACGTCATACAGCGGCAGGGCCGGCTTGTGTTTCGAGAAGCCCTGGCGATTGGCGCGCTGGGCGTCTTCTTCCTGGAGGTGCGCACTGTCGAGCAGCAGCACTTCGGCCAGGTCGCAGGTGGCTGGCGTGGCCAGCACCCGGCCGCGAAAACCTTGTTTCACCAGCGCCGGCAGGTAGCCGCTGTGGTCGAGGTGGGCATGGCTGAGCACGACGGTGTCGATGTCGCGCGCCGGTATCGGCAGCGGTGCCCAGTTGCGGTCGCGCAGGGTCTTGAAGCCCTGGAACAGGCCGCAGTCGAGCAGGACCTTCTGCGAGCCGGTGTCGATCAGGTGGCGCGACCCGGTGACCGAGTCGGCTGCACCCAGGAAGGTGATGTGCATGGTGCCTCCGTGGGGACCATGCTACCAGCGCGGCTGATGCGCGCCGTGTCGCCGTGCGGGCCACCCGGGCTGCCGCAGCCGAAGCGCGGCGAGACCCGGGTTCAGCCGCTTCAGCGGCGGGGCTTGCCGCCCAGCAGTGCGGCGGCCTGGCCGCCACCGCCCTGGCGTGCGCCGGACGGTGCGCCCGGCTTGTGGGCCGGTGCGGCATGGGCGCCGGGCTGGCGTGGAGCCTGGGCGTGCGCATGCTGCGGCTTGGCCGCAGCGGGCGCGCGTGCCGGCCGGGGCGCTGCGGCCTGCGTGCCGTCGCGGTGCGCGCCGGAGCCTTGCCGATTGCCGTTGGCCTGTGCCTGAGGGCGATCACGCGGGCCATCGCGATGGCTGTCGCGATTGCCATTGCGGTTGCCATCGCGGTTGCCATCGCGACCGCCATGGCGGCCGGCATCACGCCCACCACCACCGCCACCGCTGCGCCCACGCCCACCGCCGAGCCCGCCATTGAGCGTCATGCGGCCCAGCTTGATCGGCTCGGGGCGAGCATTCGGGTCAGGCTCGAAACCGGGCACGACTTCCTTGGGGATGTCGCGCTTGATCAGGCGCTCGATGTCACGCAGGAAGGCTTCCTCGTCGACGCACACCAGCGAGATCGCTTCGCCTTGCGCACCGGCGCGGCCGGTACGGCCGATGCGGTGCACGTAGTCTTCCGGCACGTTGGGCAGCTCGTAGTTCACGACGTGGGGCAACTGATCGATGTCGATGCCGCGCGCCGCGATGTCGGTGGCCACCAGCACGCGCAGCTCGCCGCTCTTGAACTCGGCCAGTGCCCGGGTGCGCGCCCCCTGGCTCTTGTTGCCATGGATGGCCATGGCGGTGATGCCCTCTTTCTCGAGGAACTCCACCAGCCGGTTGGCACCATGCTTCATGCGCGTGAACACGAGCACCTGGTGCCAGTCGTTGCGCTGGATCAGGTCGGCCAGCAGCTCCTTCTTGCGGTCGCGGTCGACCGGGTGCACCTTCTGCGCGATGGTCTCGGCCGTCGTGTTGCGGCGCGCCACCTCGATCACCTGAGGCTTGTTCAGCAGGCGCTCGGCCAGGGCCTTGATCTCGTCGGAGAACGTGGCCGAGAACAGCAGGCTCTGCTTCTGCTTCGGCACGATGGCCAGGACCTTCTTGATGTCATGGATGAAGCCCATGTCCAGCATGCGGTCGGCCTCGTCGAGCACGAAGTACTCGATCCGGCTCAGGTCGAGCGTGCCTTGCTGGTGATGGTCGAGCAGTCGCCCGGGCGTGGCCACCAGGACGTCGATGCCGCGGCGCAGCGCATCGATCTGCGGACCCATGCCGACACCGCCGAACATCACCATCGACTTGATCGACAGATGCTTGCCGTAGGTGCGCACGCTTTCCTCGACCTGGGCGGCCAGCTCGCGGGTGGGCGTGAGGATCAGGGCGCGGATCGCCGGGCGGCCGCGTGCATCGCGCACCGGCTGGCCCGCGGCCAGCTTGTGCAGCAGCGGCAGCGTGAAGCCGGCGGTCTTGCCGGTGCCGGTCTGGGCACCTGCCAGCAGGTCGCCGCCGGCCAGCACGGCCGGAATGGCCTGCAGTTGAATGGGGGTGGGGGTTTCGTAGCCCTGCTCACGCACGGCACGCACGATGGGCTCGGCCAGGCCGAGATCTGCAAAATTCATGTAGGGAAAGGCTCCTGCCAGGGAGCTGGGGGATCGGCCTGCTGCCGCTCGCAAGAGGGCACCAGTCGGGAAGGCAGATGAGGTGGGAACGGTCGGAAACGACTGCGGCGCCGTGACTGGAAGTGGCGCCGCAGCCCGCATTGTATGCGCAACCGCGGGTACGCGCCGAAACGTGCACATCGGGCGTTGCTGCCTGGCGAATTTCGGGGGATCGAGCGCGGCTGACAGCCATCAGAAAGGCTGTCGGGCGCAATCGACAGCGCGATGACAGTTCAGGTGGCCGGTCCGCTGGTCATCCCTGATCCCGCGCCGCGCGAGGCACGCCACCATCGCAGGCCGGAACAACGACCACCATGAACGTCCTGATTGCCGAAGACGATGCCTGCCTGCGCCAGGCCCTGGCCGCGGCCCTGGCACAGCGCGGCTGGGTCACCCAGACCTGCCACGACGGCCCCAGCGTGCTGCGCCTGTGCGATGCGCGCGAGCCGGACGTGCTGACGCTGGATCTGGGCCTGCCGGGGCTGGACGGTCTGGCGGTGCTGGCCCGGCTGCGCGCGATGAAGTCCAGCCTGCCGGTGCTGGTGCTCACGGCCCGCGGGGCGGTGGGCGACCGGGTGCAGGCGCTGAACGCGGGTGCCGACGACTATCTCTGCAAGCCCTGTGACCTCGACGAACTGTCGGCGCGGCTTCACGCGCTGGTGCGTCGCGTGGCGCACCAGCGTGCCGCTGCGTGGACCTGCGGCGAACTTCGACTGGAGCTCGACTCGGGGGCTTTCTACATCGGCGAGCGGATCCTGTCGCTGACGCCGCGTGAGCAGGCCTTCGTGCGTGCCTTGATGGCACGCCAGGGCAGCGTGACCACCAAGGACAGGCTGTTTCGCGAAGTCTTTGCCTTTGGCAGCCAGGCCTTGCCGCAGGCGCTGGACGTGGTGGCTCACCGGGTGCGGCGCAAGCTGGCCGGCGCGGGGGCCGACATCGTCACGGTGCGAGGGCTGGGCTACCTGCTGCGGCACGAGCCGCTCACGTCGACGGATGCAGCGGCGCGGCCGGATGGTGGGGCGCCGGCCGGCTCAGCACCAGGGTGAGCAGGCCCAGCAGTGCCAGCGGCACGCCGATCCACGACAGGCGTGCAAAGCCCAGGCCCGCGCTGGCCGCTCCGCCGACGGCCGCACCCAGCGCGGTACCCACGTAGAGCATCGACGAATTCAGCGACAGCAGCATCGGCGCATGCTCGGGCGCTGCGGCGGCCAGGCGCGACTGCTGCGGCGTCATCATGCCGAAGCCGGCCACGCCCCAGACGACAAACACCGCCACGATGGCAGCGTAATGGCCCTGTGTGAGCGGCACCAGCGCCATCATGGTGCCCAGCGTGGACAACTGCACCATCAGCGAGCGGCGCGCACCGAAATGATCATTCGCCCAGCCGCCCACCAGCGTGCCCACCACACCGGACAGGCCGAACAGCATCAGCGTCAGCGACAGGCGCTCACCCGACATCGGCAGCAGGGCCTGCAGCACCGGGCCGATGTAGGCGAACACACAGAAGATCGCGATGAAATACACGAGCGTGAGCGACAGCGGCAGCAGCACGTCTCGGCGACGCAGCAGGGCGCCCAGCCCCTTGAACTGTGCACCCGGCGCCTCGATGTGATCCGGCACGCGCAGACTCAGCAGCCCCAGCATCAGCACCGACAGGCCGGTGACGAGCAGCACAGGCGCCTGCCAGCCGAAGCGAAAGCCCAGCCAGGATCCCAGCGGCAGGCCGACCACATAGCTCATGCTGATGCCCAGGAACACGATGGACAGCGCGCGCCCGCGGCGTTGCGGTTCGGTGGTCGCCACCGCGATGCCGGCAGCGATCGGCGTGAACGTGGCGCCCAGGCCCATCAGCACCCGGCCCACCAGCAGGATCGTGAAGTCGGGCGCCAGGGCGCAGACGGCATTGCCGAGCGCGAACAGCCCGAGCGACAGCTGCATCGCACGCTTGCGCGACCAGCGGCCGGTGGCCACGAGCAGCAGCGGCGCCAGGATGGCGGTCGACAGCGCATAGGCCGTCATGGCCTGGCCAGCCACCGGCACGCTGATGCCCAGCGCCGTGCTCATCGGTGTGAGCATGCCGCTGACGACAAACGCGCCTGTGCCGATGATCAGGTTGGTGAGCGAAAAGAGGATCAGGAGTCTGGGCATGCGTGGCCTGCGGGATCAGGGCCATACCGTAGCAGCAACTCGATTGGCCTGCAGCGCGCGGGGCCGGTCCGGGCGTTCCGAAGGGCAGGGCCGTGCGATTGACGATAATCACGGACTTCGGCGGCCCTCCTGTTCGGGATGGGGCCGCGTTGGCACACGCCACATTTCTCTCAGGACTCGCGATGGCTCAATACGTCTACACCATGAACCGCGTGAGCAAGACTGTCCCGCCCAAGCGGCAGATCCTCAAGGACATCTCGCTCAGCTTCTTCCCCGGCGCCAAGATCGGCGTGCTGGGCCTCAACGGCTCGGGCAAGTCGACGCTGCTGAAGATCATGGCCGGCCTCGACAAGGAAATCGACGGCGAAGCGGTGCCCATGCCCGGCATCAAGATCGGCTACCTGCCGCAGGAGCCCCAGCTCAACCCCGAACAGACCGTGCGTCAGGCGGTCGAAGAGGGGATCGGCGGCGTGCTGGCAGCCAAGAAGCGCCTGGACGAGGTCTACGCCGCCTATGCCGAGCCCGATGCCGACTTCGACGCGCTGGCCGCCGAACAGGCTGAACTCGAGGCGATCATCTCCGCGGCCGGCAGCGAAAACACCGACCTGCAGCTCGAACTGGCCGCCGACGCCCTGCGCCTGCCGCCCTGGGACGCCAACATCGGCGTGCTGTCCGGCGGCGAGAAGCGCCGCGTGGCGCTGTGCCGCCTGCTGCTGTCCAAGCCCGACATGCTGCTGCTCGACGAACCCACCAACCACCTGGACGCCGAATCGGTCGAGTGGCTGGAGCAGTTCCTGCAGCGCTTCCCCGGCACCGTGGTGGCCATCACCCACGACCGCTACTTCCTGGACAACGCCGCCGAGTGGATTCTCGAACTCGACCGCGGCCATGGCATTCCCTGGAAGGGCAACTATTCCGACTGGCTGGACCAGAAGGAAAAGCGCCTGGAGCAGGAGCAGAAGAGCGAAGACGCCCGCATGAAGGCGATGAAGGAAGAGCTCAAGTGGGTGCGCTCCAATGCCAAGGGCCGCCAGGCCAAGAGCAAGGCGCGTCTGGCCCGCTTCGAGGAACTGAGCGACATCGACTACCAGAAGCGCAACGAGACGAACGAGATCTTCATCCCGGTGGCCGAGCGCCTGGGCAATGAAGTCATCGAGTTCAAGGACGTCAGCAAGAGCTTCGGTGATCGCCTGCTGATCGACAACCTCAGCTTCAAGGTGCCGCCGGGTGCCATCGTGGGCATCATCGGCCCCAACGGTGCCGGCAAGTCGACGCTGTTCCGCATGATCCAGGGCGTCGAGCAGCCGGATTCCGGCGAGGTCGTGATCGGCAAGACGGCCAAGCTCGCCTTTGTCGACCAGAGCCGCCAGAGCCTGGACAACAACAAGACCGTCTGGGAAGACGTCTCCGGCGGCCTCGACAACATCGTGGTCGGCAAGTTCGTGATGCCCAGCCGCGCCTACATCGGGCGATTCAACTTCAAGGGCAACGACCAGCAGAAGCAGGTGGGTTCTCTCTCCGGTGGTGAGCGCGGTCGACTGCACCTGGCCAAGACCCTGGCACAGGGCGGCAACGTGCTGATGCTCGACGAACCGTCGAACGACCTGGACGTCGAAACCCTGCGGGCACTGGAAGAGGCGCTGCTGGAATTCGCCGGCTCGGCGATGGTGATCAGCCACGACCGGTGGTTCCTCGACCGCATCTGCACCCACATCCTGGCCTGCGAAGGCGATTCGCAGTGGTACTTCTACGACGGCAACTACCAGGAGTACGAGGCCGACAAGAAGCGCCGCCTGGGCGAAGAGGGCGCCCGCCCGCACCGCCTGCGCTACAAGCCGCTCAAGTAAGCGCGCCGGCCTGCGGGCCTCAAGGGCCCGACGGTGCCTCGAGCACCGATCGGGCCCGGTTCAGCCAGTGCTCGAGCGACTGCAGCAGGTCGTGCTGGCTGAACGAGCAGCTTTCTTCGGTGAACAGGCTGCCCGACTCGATGGGCATCAGCAACTGGTCCAGCACCGCCGCGAAGCGCGGTGGCAGGGTGGTGAGCTGCGCGGCCTGAGCCCGCCACAGCCCCGTCAGTTCGGCCAGCGGCATGTCGCCGCGCCGTGCGGCGTCCAGGGCCGATTGCAGGGTGTCCAGTGTGGTGTTCATCGTGCAGGTCATTGTGGGGTGGCCTGCGGTGGCGAACTTGCAGGCGTGCGCTCGATCACGACACGCGCATTGCGCTGGAAGCTGAAGTAGGCCCAGGCCCAGTCGGTCATCACCATCAGGCGGTTGCGAAACCCGATCAGGAAGTAGATGTGCACGAACAGCCAGAAGGCCCAGGCCGCAAAACCTGAAAACCGGACGGCGCCCAGCAGCGGCATCTCGACCTGCGCCACCGCGGCCTTGCGGCCGATGGTGGCCAGCGAGCCGTAGTCCACGTATCGGAAGCGTTCGGTCGCCTGACCGCGCAGCCTGCGCAGCAGGTTGGCCGCCGCCAGCCGGCCCATCTGCTTGGCCCCGGGGCTCACGCCCGGCACGGGGGTGGGTTCGCCCTGGCGCGGGTGGCTGCGTGCCGAGGCCAGATCGCCGATCACCTGGATCTCCGGGTGCCCGGCCAGGCTGAGGTCGGGCTCCACTACCACACGGCCGGCCCGATCAAGGCTCGCAGCCGCGCTGCGCTGCAGGCAGCGCCCCAGCGGTGACGCTGCCACGCCGGCGGCCCATACGACGGTACGGGCGGGTACTGCATGGGTGCTGGCCTGCCCGTTGGCGTCGCGCGTCTCGTAGCGCACCTCGCGCTCGTCGATGCCGGTGACGCGGCAGCCGGTCAGCACCTCCACGCCCAGGCCTTCGAGCTGACGACGGGCCTTCTCGGACAGTCCGGGCTCGAAGGCGGTCAGCACACGCTCGGCGCCTTCGACCAGCAGCACCCGTGCACGGCGGGAGTCGATGTTGCGGAACTCGTCGGGCAGCGTGTGCCGGGCGATCTCGGCCATGGTGCCGGCCATCTCGACGCCGGTCGGCCCGGCGCCGATCACGACAAAGCTCAACCATTCATCGCGGGCCTGCGGGTGGCGTTCAGCCTGTTCGAAGGCCTTGAGCACGCGGTTGCGCAGGTCGAACGCATCGGCCAGGGTCTTCAGTCCAGGAGCGTGGGAGGCCCAGTGGTCCTGGCCGAAATAGCTGTGGGTGGCGCCAGCGGCCACGATCAGGTGGTCGTAGCCCAGGCAGGTGCCATCGTCCAGCACCACCTCACGTCGATCGGCCGCGATGTCGGTCACCTCGGCCAGCAGCACGGTGAGGTTGCCGCGCCGCATCTCGCGGCGCAGCACGTGGCGGATCGGTGCCGAGATGGCCGGTGCCGACAGCCCTGCGGTGGCCACCTGGTACAGCAGGGGCTGGAACAAATGGTGGTTCGTGCGGTCGATCAGGGTGATGTCGACGTCGGCACGCGACAGCGCTCGGGTGGCTTCGAGCCCCCCGAAACCGCAGCCGATGATCAGAACCCGGGGGCGCATGGTGGTATTCACGAGGAGGAGAGCGTGACGAGGGTATTCACGGATCGCGAGGGTGAACGCAGTCTACTGCCTGTCCCGGGATGCGTCGGCGCCACACCCCTGATGGGGGGGTGGCAGGCCAGCGGTGGGCATTTCGTCACGGATGACAGCCAGCCAGTGCGCGGGGCTGGGCGGCAGGTGTTACAAATTGCGTGACGGACCTCTTCCCGGGCCGCATTGCCGCAGGATCCACACCGACGTGACGCACGGTCCATCGCCTGAGCCCGCACCGGGCCTGCCCGCGCGCACCCTCGCGGCGGAGCAGCTCGGGCTGCTGGCCTCCGCATTGCAGCGCAGCGCGATGTTTGCGCTGCTCACCGATGCGCAACTGCGGGTCGTGTGGGCCAACGACGCCTGGCGGGCGGTGCCCGGCATCGATGCGATGCTTGGCCAGCCCTGGCTGACCTGGCTCACCAGTGCAGGAGACGCTGCGCCTGCGGCCGAGGTGGCGCAGGCCGTGGCCGCCTGCCGGCCGTTTGCCACCCAGGTGCTGATGGTGCTGCCCGACGGGCGGCCCTGGTGGCGCCGGGTCGAGGCCACCCCGATGAGCGGGGCCGACGGCCGCTTTGCCGGCTACCTGGCGATTGCTGGCGACATCACGGCGCTCAAGCTGGCTGAAGACGCCGAACGACTCGCCGCCTTCCGCTACCGGCGTGTGATGGAAAGCACACACGACGGCATCTGGGAGCGCGACCTGCGCACCAATGTGAGCTGGTATTCGCCGCGCTTCAAGGAGATCATGGGCTTCGCGGACCATGAGCTGCCCAACGACCGCACGGTCATGAATGCGCGCATTCATCCCGAAGACATGGAGGCCTTCCTGCGGCCGTACGATGAGGCCATGCGCAACGGCGGTCAGTGGCGCTACCAGACGCGCGTGCTGCATCGCAACGGCACCTACCGATGGCTGCGCGGCCGCGCGCGGGCGTGGCCGGACGAGCACGGCAAGCCGGCCATCCTGGTGGGGGCGGTGACGGACGTGACCGAGGAAATGCAGGCCGTCGAGGCCCTGCGAGCCCACCAGAGTCAGCTCGAGGATGCCGTGCGCGAGCGCACCGCCCGCCTGGAGGCTGCCCGCGCCGAGGCGGAACGCGCCAACCGGTCGAAGTCGCTGTTCCTGGCCAACATGAGCCATGAGATCCGCACCCCGCTGAACGGGGTCATGGGCATGACCGACCTGGCGCTGCGTGCGGCCACGACCGACACGCAGCGGCGTTACCTCGAGCTGGCGCGAAGCTCCGGTGCCACGCTGATGGCCATCATCAACGACATCCTGGACGTGGCCAAGGCCGAGGCCGGCAAGCTCACGCTGGACCCGCAGGAGATCGACCTGGGCGAACTGCTCACGCTCACCGCGCGAGAGATGCTGCCGCTGGCGCATGACCGCGGGCTGCAGATGCACTTCGACTACCGAGGTGAGGTGCAGCACGTGGTGGGCGATGCGACCCGGATCCGCCAGATCGTCGGCAACCTGCTGTCCAATGCGATTCGATTCACGCCGGCGGGCCGGGTGCAGTTTGCGGTGACGACCCAGCTGACCGGGCCCGATCGATGCCTGGTGACCCTGGAGGTCACCGACACCGGCATCGGCATGGACGATGCCACGGCCCACCGGGTCTTCCTGCCGTTCGAGCAGGGCGATGCCTCGGTGTCGCGCAGCGCCGGCGGGACGGGGCTGGGGCTGTCGATCGTGCGCAGCCTGTGCGAGCTGATGGGCGGGCGCGTCACGGTCACCAGCCGCGAAGGACTGGGCTCGACCTTCCGGGTGGTGCTGCCCCTGCCGGTGGCCGCGCCCGAGGTTCCCGAGGCCGCTGGCCAGGAACATGCGGGCGGCGCCGTGGCCTGGCTCATCTCGGGCGTGCCGGGCGAGCTGGACACCCTGGCTCAGCGCCTGCATCGGCTGGGCTGGCGCACCGAGGTGCTGCGCTCGGCGCGCAGCGCCCGCGACCGGTTGCGCCATGGCATCGCGGATGACGATCTTCCCGCACTCATCATGGTGGTCGAAGGCCAGGCCACGGAGGAGGACGACTGGCATGCACTGCGCAGCGCAGCGCCCCAGCAGGCCGAGGTCGTGCTGGTGGTCGATGCGCGATCCTCGGCCACGTCCAACTCCTTGCGCAACGGTGATGCGGGCACCAAGATCTACGTCGCGCCGTTCAGCCCGCGCGACCTGACCCAGCTGACGCGGACCCGCCGGCTGCGCACCAGCGAGCCGGTGCTGCCGCTGCGCCCGGCGCCGCTGAGCCAGGCGCCCGGCCAGCGCTTCCTGATCGTCGAGGACAATCCGGTGAACCAGCTGCTGGCTGGCGAGATGCTGCGCATGCTGGGCTTCGACGTGGTCGTGGCCGACAATGGCCAGGCGGCACTGGAGCAATGCCGCCACGACCCGCCCGATGCCGTGCTGATGGACGTGCAGATGCCCGGCATGGACGGCCTCGAGGCCACGCGGCAGTTGCGCCAGTTGCAGCAGGCCGGGCGCTTGCCCGCCTTTCCGATCATCGCTGCCACCGCGCATGCCAGCGAGTCCGACCGGCGCGCCTGCCTGGCGGCCGGCATGGACGGCTACATTGCCAAGCCGCTGGACTTGCGGGCCATGCGCACCGAGATCCGGCGTGTGCTGCGGGCCCGCGCCGGCGACGATGAAGACACCCCTGAAACCCGCTACTGAACCCCGATGAACGCGACGTCCCGATCCTCGGCTGCCGACTCGCCCGGCGCCACCTTGTCCGGCCCGCCACGAGACGATGTTGTCGTCTCCACCCAGGCCTGGCTCGAGCGTGCGGTGATCGGGCTGAACCTGTGTCCGTTTGCCAAGGCGGTGCACGTCAAGCAGCAGATCCGCTATGTGGTCAGCCGTGCCCGCGAGCCGGCCGCGCTGCGGGACGATCTGCGCCGCGAGCTGCTGTGGCTTGCCCAGGCCGACCCCCAGGCAGTCGACACCACGCTGCTGATCCACCCGGATGTGCTGCAGGACTTCCTCGACTTCAACGACTTCACACATGAGGCCGACGCCCTGCTCGACGAACTCGGGCTCGAAGGGGTGCTCCAGATCGCCAGCTTCCATCCACAGTTCCAGTTTGCCGGTACCACCACCGACGACATCGGCAACTTCACCAACCGCGCGCCTTACCCCACGCTGCACCTGCTGCGCGAAGCCAGCATCGATCGGGCGGTGGAGGCCTTCCCCGAACCCGAGGCCATCTACGAGACCAACATCGAGACCCTCGAACGCCTGGGCCATGCCGGCTGGGAGCGTTTGATGGCGGGCATCAAACCCGGCTGACAGCGCGCGGGGCCGCGCTCCAGTAAGCTCGCGGCATGCGACTTTTCCTCGACTCGTTCTGGCGCGCGGTGGCGTACTGCCTGCATCCGCGCGTGGTCATGCTGTCGGTGCTGCCGGTGGTGCTGGTGGGCGGCGTGGCGCTGGCCCTGGGCTGGTTCTACTGGGAGCCGGCGGTGGCGCTGGTCAATGAGCAGTTGCGCGCCTGGTCGCTGGTCGAGGTCTTCCTGTCCTGGCTGGAGTCCGTGGGAGCCGGGAGCATGCGTACCGTGCTTGCGCCCATCATCGTCGTGGCGCTGGCCGTGCCGGCCATCGTGGTCACGGTGCTGATGGCCGTGGCCGTGCTGATGATGCCGGCGATGGTCAATCTGGTGGCTGCGCGCCGGTTCGCCGGCATGGAGCGGCGCCACGGCGGGCCGCTGTGGCGCAGTGTGCTGTGGGGCGCCGGCTCGCTGATCGTGGCGCTGCTGGCCCTGGTGGTCAGCGTGCCGTTCTGGCTGGTGCCGCCCCTGGTGCTGATCCTGCCGCCGCTGATCTGGGGCTGGCTCACCTACCGTGTCATGGCCTACGACGCACTGGCCGAACATGCCGACCCGGCCGAGCGCCGCCAGATCATGCAGGAGCATCGCTGGCCCCTGCTGGCCATCGGCGTGCTAAGCGGCTACCTGGGCGCCGCGCCTGCGCTGGTGTGGGCGGTGGGGGCCGTGGCCTTCGTGCTTGCGCCGCTGCTGCTGGCCCTTTCGGTGTGGCTGTACACCCTGGTGTTTGCGTTTTCGGCACTGTGGTTCACCCACTATGCCCTGGCCGCGCTGCAGCAGTTGCGTGCGGCACGTGAAGGCGAGGTGCTGACGGCCGATGCGCCGATGCCACCCACGCGGCCGGTGACGCAACTCGAGGCCGAGCCGCCCTGGCCGCAACTCCAGACGGCGCCCGGCGTCCCTGAGCCGCCGGCCCCCGGCACGCCACCGCGCCTGCCCTGAGCCCAAGCTCATCATTGACAACAAGGTAGACACACGCCATGGCTTTTGGAGTCATCATCATCGGCGACGAGATCCTCTCGGGCAAACGCCAGGACAAGCATCTGCCCAAGGTGATCGAGCTGTTGGCTGCCCGTGGACTGTCCCTGTCCTGGGCGCGTTATGTCGGCGACGACCCGCAGCGCCTGCAGGCCATGCTGGCCGACGCCTTTGCCAGTGGGGACATCGTCTTCTCGTGCGGCGGCATCGGCGCCACGCCCGATGATCACACCCGGCAATGCGCCGCCCGCGCGCTGGGGGTGGAGCTGGCATTGCACCCCACGGCACGTGAACTGATCCTGGAGCGCATGCGCGACGTTGCCCAGGAGCAGGGGCAGCCCTATGAGCCGGACCGTCCGGACAACATTCATCGGCTGAACATGGGCGTCTTCCCCGCCGGGGCGCAGATCATCCCCAACCCGTACAACAAGATCCCCGGCTTTTCGGTCCGTGACGTGCACTTCGTGCCGGGCTTTCCGGTGATGGCCTGGCCGATGATCGAGTGGGTGCTCGACCACCACTACGCCCACCTGCACGACAACCGCCCGCCCACGGAACGCTCGGTGATCGTCTTCGGTGCGATGGAAGCCTCGCTCACGCCGCTGATGGAGCAGATCGAGGCGACCCATCCCGACGTCAAGGTATTCAGCCTGCCCAGCGTCGACCACCCCGAGTACGGCCGCCACATCGAACTGGGGGTCAAGGGCCCGGCCGATTCGGTGCTGCGGGCCTACCCGGCCTTGCTGGCCGGACTGCATCAACATGGCGCCCGACTGGGCCCTGAATTGGTGCGTTGAGGGGCCAATAGGACGCACTGGAATAGTGCGTTCGGATGCACTATAGATGTGCATTCTTTCGGCGGCTGTCGAGGATCGCCTGCGGCTGTGCGCCATTCGCGCGCAGCCCCCGCAGGATGCCCGCTGGAGGGCGTTTTGCGGGGGTCCCGCTGCGCCAGATTCAGGCATGCTTTCTGCTACATTCCAGTGCGCTCGGCGGCCCGTCCGCCGGTCCTTTTACCTCTACAAACCGTCCCCTCTAGGAGCACCTGATGGCCAACAAGACCGTCGCCGACGTGATGAAGATGGTGAAGGAGAACGAAGTCAAGTTCGTGGACTTCCGTTTCACCGACACCCGTGGCAAGGAACAGCACGTGAGCGTGCCTGTGTCCGCGTTTGATGAAGACAAGTTCACGTCGGGTCATGCGTTCGACGGCTCCTCGATCGCCGGCTGGAAGGGCATCGAGGCTTCCGACATGCTGCTCATGCCGGACCCGAACACGGCCAACATCGATCCGTTCTTCGAAGAACCCACGCTGTTCCTGACCTGCGACGTGATCGAGCCGGGCGACGGCAAGCCCTACGAGCGTGACCCCCGCTCGCTGGCCAAGCGCGCCGAGGCCTACATGAAGGCCTCCGGCCTGGGCGACGCGGCCTACTTCGGCCCCGAGCCCGAGTTCTTCGTGTTCGACAGCGTACGCTGGAACGTCGACATGTCCGGCTCGTTCTCGAAGATCGAGTCCGAGGAAGCCGCCTGGAACACGGGCAAGGAATACGAGCACGGCAACACCGGCTACCGTCCCACCGTCAAGGGCGGCTACTTCCCGGTGCCCCCGGTCGATTCCGGCCAGGACCTGCGCTCCGAGATGTGCCTGCTGCTCGAGCAGATGGGCATCCCGGTCGAAGTGCATCACCACGAAGTGGCCAACGCCGGCCAGATGGAAATCGGCACCAAGTTCAGCACGCTGGTCCAGCGCGCCGACTGGCTGCAGCTGCAGAAGTACGTGATCCAGAACGTGGCGCACGCCTACGGCAAGACCGCGACCTTCATGCCCAAGCCCATCGTCGGCGACAACGGCTCCGGCATGCACGTGCACCAGTCGGTCTGGAAGGACGGCAAGAACCTGTTCGCCGGCGACGGCTACGCGGGCCTGAGCGACTTCGCGCTGTACTACATCGGCGGCATCATCAAGCACGCCCGCGCGCTCAATGCCATCACCAACCCCGGCACCAACTCGTACAAGCGCCTGGTGCCCGGCTTCGAAGCCCCGGTGAAGCTGGCCTACTCGGCCAAGAACCGCTCGGCCTCGATCCGCATCCCGTACGTGGCCAACCCGAAGGGCCGTCGTGTCGAAGCGCGCTTCCCGGACCCCCTGGCCAACCCGTACCTGGCCTTCACGGCTCTGCTGATGGCCGGTCTGGACGGCGTGGAAAACAAGATCCATCCGGGCGAAGCCGCCACGAAGGACCTGTACCACCTGCCGCCCGAAGAAGACGCGAAGATCCCGACCGTCTGCCACAGCCTGGAGCAGGCGCTCGAGTACCTCGACAACGACCGCGCCTTCCTGACCAAGGGGGGTGTGTTCACCGATTCGTACATCGACGCGTACATCGAACTGAAGATGCAGGAAGTGACCCGCTTCCGCATGGCCACCCACCCGGTGGAGTTCGACATGTACTACGCCCTCTGATCCTGAGGACGGGCAGGTGCCCGGCGGGCTTCGTCCGCCGTGGCTCCCACTCAAGAGGCGGCCTGCGGGTCGCCTTTTTCGTTTTGTGGTCGGGCGAGGTGGGCGATAGCGTTTGTTTTCCTCAATCGACGCCCGGTGTTCATTTGGCATCACCTTTGAATTGGCCGATACTGCAGAATGCAGCGGTTTGAACCGACCGTCTTCCCTTGTCATCCAACCCGGGCCAAGGACTGCCAAGTCAAGCCCCATGAAGCCGATGCGCGTGTTTCCTCATACTGCTGTTGTGCTGGCCGGCTGGAGCCTCGCCACCGTCGCCCTGGCCCAGGGCGCGGTCGTGTACCGATGCCCCGGCAACAACTTCACCAATGCGATCACGGCCAAGGAGGCCGAGGCACGTGGGTGCAGGCCGGTCGAGGGCGGCAACGTCACGGTGGTCGAGTCGCCCAAGCCGGCCGCGTCGCGCCCCGCACCGGCGGCCGCACCCGGGGCCGGACGCAGCCCGTCCGAGGCGCGGGTCGACCCGGCCGCCCAGCGCGCCCGGGACAGCGATGCCCGCCGCATCCTGCTGGTCGAACTCGAGCGCGAGGAACAGGAGCTGGCCGAACTGCAGAAGCAGTACAACAACGGCGAGCCCGAGCGCCTGGGCAGCGAACGCAACTACCAGAAGTACCTGGACCGCGTGGCCGAGATGAAGGCGGCCATCACCCGCAAGGAAAACGACATCCAGGCGATCAAGCGCGAACTGGGCAAGGTGGCGCCTGCAGCTCCAGCAGCGGCCCCGGCCCCGGCCGCCCAGCCGCAGTGATCGATGCCCCCGGCCGGCACCCCCGGGTGCTGGCCTCACGACCGTGAAACCCGACCCCCGCCGCGATCCCGACCACCCCCTGGGTGGCGGCTATGACGCCCTGGATCACCTGGCCACGATGGTGGCGATGGTGCGTACCGACGGCGTGTGCCTGTTCGTCAACTCTTCGTTCGAGACCGTGCTCGGGCTGTCGCGCCGCAGCATGCTGCGGGGGTCGTTGTTCGACTGGTTTGTCGAACCCGAGATCCTGCGCGACACGGTCGCCGCAGTGTCACGCAATGACTTCTCGATCAGCCGCTTCGAAGGGCTGCTCAAGCGGCTGCCGGGCGGCACCACGCCCGAGCCGCTGCCGGTGCACGTGATCGTGACCCAGACCGAGCTGCCCGACGTGGCCCTCGTCGAGCTGGTCGAGATCGAACAGCAGACCCGCCAGGACCGCGAGGAGCGGGCGCTGGACCAGGCCCAGGCCACCAAGGAGCTGATCCGCAACCTGGCCCACGAGATCAAGAACCCGCTGGGGGGCATCCGGGGGGCGGCGCAACTGCTGCAGATGGAGGTCGAGTCCAAGGGCCTGGCCGAGTACACCCAGGTCATCATCCACGAGGCCGACCGGCTGCAGGCGCTGGTCGATCGACTGCTTGCGCCGCATCGCAAGCCGCATGTCGTCAGTGACGTCAACATCCACGAGGTCTGCGAACGGGTGCGCTCGCTGATCCTGGCGGAGTTTCCGCGTGGCCTGCAGGTCCGCCGCGACTACGACACCTCGATCCCCGATTTCCGCGGCGACCGCGAGCAACTGATCCAGGCCGTCCTGAACATCGCCCACAACGCAGCTCAGGCGCTGGTCGAGCGCATTTCGACCGGAGACGCCTGCATCACGCTGAAGACCCGCATCGCGCGGCAGGTCACCTTGGGCAAGCAGCGCTACCGTCTGGCACTGGAATTGCATATCCAGGACAACGGCCCGGGTGTCCCGGAGTCGATCCGCGATCGCATCTTCTTTCCCCTGGTATCGGGGCGCGATGGCGGGTCGGGTCTGGGTCTCACGCTGGCGCAGACGTTCGTGCAGCAGCACCATGGCACGATCGAATGCGAAAGCGAGCCCGGTAACACGGACTTCAGGATCCTGATCCCGCTGCCCTGATCCTTGACGGGTGGCGGGCCATTCAGCCGAGAGGCGAAACGACAGGCAACGCATGAAACCCATCTGGATCGTTGACGACGACCAATCCATCCGCTTCGTGCTGGAGAAGGCACTGGCCCGCGAGGAGCTGCCGGTGCGCAGCTTCACCAACCCGCGCGATGTGCTCACCGCACTCGAAGATGATGAGCCTCAGGTGCTTGTCTCGGACATCCGCATGCCGGGTGGCTCGGGCATCGACCTGCTGGCCAAGGTCAAGGAGCGCCATCCCGGACTGCCGGTGATCATCATGACGGCGTTTTCCGATCTGGACAGTGCGGTGTCGGCCTTCCAGGGCGGCGCGTTCGAGTACCTGCCCAAACCCTTCGACCTGCCCAAGGCCGTCGAGCTGATCCGCCGGGCCGTCGACGAAAGCGTGCGCGAGGAAGTGCGCGACGAGCGTCTGGCGCAGATGCCCGAGATGCTGGGCCAGGCGCCGGCGATGCAGGACGTCTTCCGCGCGATCGGTCGCCTGAGCCAGAGCAACGTCACCGTGCTGATCACGGGTGAAAGCGGGTCGGGCAAGGAGCTGGTGGCGCGTGCACTGCACAAGCACAGCCCGCGCGCCAGCGGCCCGTTCGTGGCGATCAACACGGCGGCCATCCCGAAGGACCTGCTGGAGAGTGAACTGTTCGGTCACGAACGCGGTGCCTTCACCGGTGCGCAGACCATGCGACGCGGGCGTTTCGAGCAGGCGGACGGCGGCACACTGTTCCTGGACGAAATCGGCGACATGCCCTTCGACCTGCAGACCCGGCTGCTGCGGGTGCTGAGTGACGGTCAGTTCTATCGTGTGGGCGGGCACAACCCCTTGCGCAGCAATGTGCGCGTGATCGCGGCCACGCACCAGAACCTCGAGGAGCGGGTCAAGCAGGGCGGCTTCCGGGAGGACTTGTTCCACCGCCTGAACGTGATCCGGCTGCGCCTGCCGCCGCTGCGTGAACGCCGCGAAGACATCGCCGGTCTGGCGCGTTTTTTCCTGCAGAAGAGTGCCAAGGAACTGGGCGTGGAGGCCAAGCGCATCTCCGAGTCCGCGCTTGCGCGCCTCACGGCATTCGACTACCCGGGCAACGTGCGCCAGCTCGAGAACGTCTGCCACTGGCTGACGGTGATGGCGCCGGCCCAGGTGATCGAGGACAAGGACCTGCCGCCCGAACTGCTGGGTGAGGCCACGATGTCGCCCAAGCCGCCGCTGGTGGCCCTCGGTGCGCCTGCGCTGGTGGCACCGCTGCCCACGACGGCGGCGGTGGCGGCACCGGCCTATCTGCCGCCGAGTCTGCCGGCGGCCGACACGACCACCGTGCTGCCGCAGGCCTTGCCGGGCCAGGAGGCGCCAGGGGGTTTGTCGGCCGTTCCGACCGGAGCTGCCATCGCCGGGCTCGCGCGTCCTGAAGGCCAGTGGCTGGGGGACCTTGAACGTGAAGCGCGGCAATTGCTGGAAAGCGGCCATGCCGAGGTCTGGGACCACCTCACGCGGCAGTTCGAGGCGCGGCTGATCCATACCGCGCTGGAGATCACGCGTGGCCGGCGCATCGAGGCCGCGCAGAAGCTCGGCATCGGGCGCAACACCATCACGCGCAAGATCCAGGAACTGGGCCTGGACGACTGAGGGCGGGCCTGGCGCGGCGCGACGCCCCGGGCCCCTTCAACCGAGCGTCACGATCACCGGGGCGTGGTCGCTCGGTTTGTCCCACTTGCGGGGCACCCGATCGATCGTGCAGGCCGTCACCGAGGCTTGCAGCGCCTGGCTCACCAGGATGTGGTCGATGCGCAGGCCGCGGTTCTTCTGGTAGCCCAGCATGCGGTAGTCCCACCACGAATAGCTCTTTTCGGGCTGATCGAACAGGCGGAAGCTGTCGGTCAGCCCCAGCCCGAGCAACTGGCGAAAGTGCTCGCGCTCTTCGGTCGTGTGGTGGATGGTCTCGCGCAGGCCTTCGGGGTCGTAGGAGTCGCGGTCTTCCGGGGCGATATTGAAATCGCCCATCAGCACCAGGCGCGGGTGCGCGGCCAGTTCGTCGCGCAGCCAGTCGCGCAGCGCCCGCAGCCAGTTCATCTTGTATTCGAACTTGTCGGTGCCAGGGGCCTGCCCGTTCACGAAATAGCCGTTGACCACGCGCAGCGCACCGCCCGGTGCGTCGATGGTGGCGGCAATCACGCGCGACTGTTCGTCGGCAAAGCCGGGGATGTTGCGCACCACCTGGCTCATCGGCAGCCGGCTCAGCAGGGCCACCCCGTTGTAGGTCTTCTGGCCGAAGGCCTCGGCCTGGTAGCCGGCTGCACGCAAGGCCTCGTGCGGGAACTTGTCGTCGGTGAGCTTGAGCTCCTGCAGCCCCAGCACGTCGACCGGATTGGCGGCCAGCCAGTCGAGCACATGCTGCTGGCGGGCCGTGAGGGAATTGACGTTCCACGTCGCGAGTTTCATCGTGCTTCCTTCTCCTTTGCGGGCGGCTCGAGACGGGCATTGTGCTCGCTTTCGTGCCGCCGGGTTCACGGGTCCAGAAGCTCGTCGACCCCCTTCAGCGGGCGTGTGGTGCGGGTCCACCACTGCGAGAACGAATCGCAACGCCGGGCCACCGGCGGGAAGAGCGCAGGCGCCGGCACGCACTGCACCGGTGACCGCAGCCACGGCGCCATGTGGGGGTCGTCGAATGTGCGTACCGAGCGGGCTGCACGAAGCACCTGGCCCAGGCTGTCGGCGCGGGCATGCCAGCGGTGCGCGGTGAGCTCGGCCATGCGCCGGCCGACGAACTGCCAGCGAAGCTCGGACCACGGCCAGGCGTGATGGAACTCCTCGATGAACACGCCCAGCAGCAGCGTGTCGGCCGGCGTGTGCGCGGCGATCAGTCCGGCGGGTTCACGCAGGCACCAGGGGTGCACCAGCCACACGTCGCGCCCGCGCACCAGCGCTTCGTCGGGCGGTGTGCAGGCCAGTGAGGCGGGCGGGCTGCGATGGGTGGGTGGCTCGGGTGTCGCAGGCACCGCGGCAGGCCCGGGCGATGCCGCCGATGTGGATCGCGGGTCGCGCGCCAGACGATCGAGTGCGTCGTAGCTGAGGTCGATCGCGCTTTCGGCACTGTGCCAGGCAGGCGGTGCATGGCGCCCGACGTTCTCGGCATTGAAAAGATAGGGCTTGTGGCTGCCGGTGCCGGCCACCCACTGCCAGCTCAGGTGGTTGCTGGCCAGGTCGCCGTCGAGCAGGTGAGCCACCATCCAGTCGGCACCGGTGCGCCAGTGCAGCTTGCGCAGGTGGACGGTGTAGCTGGCCAGCCACATGCGGGCGTGGTTGTGCAGCGTGCCGGTCTGGTAGAGCCCGCGCACCGCCTGATCGACCACCGGCACGCCGGTGCGGGCCTCGCGCAGGTCGGCAGGCAGTTCGCGGGCATAGGCCGAGTCCGGCAGCGGGCCGTCATGCAGGCTGTGCAGGATGCCGTCGCCCCGGTGAGCCCACACATGACGGAAGTATTCGCGCCACCCGAGTTCGAACACGAACTTGTGCTGCACCGTCAGCCGGTGGCGGGCTGCCACGCCGGCCAGCACGTCGCGCAGCGTCACGACACCGTGGGTGATGAAGGGCGACAGCCCGCTCACCGCACCGTCCAGCGCATTGCGCGTGCGGGCATACCGCCCGGGATCCACGGCGGCGATGCGGGTGTGCGCTTCGGCCAGGGTGGGAGGCAGCGCGGGATTCATGCGGTGTGGCTCGCCGTCACGTGGTGCATGCCCCCACCTCGCCCCGGCGGACCGCTGTGGCGCGTTCCTGCACCGCCTGGCGGTCGCTCTCGCTCAGGCGTGCCAGGTTCTTCACCTGCAGGGCCATGCGCGGGTTGCGGGCCAGCGTGTCGGCGTGCCGCAGCAGGAAATCCCAGTACAGCGTGGTGTAGGGGCAGGCCTGCTCACCGCTGTGCCGGGCCGGGTCATAGCGGCAGGACCGGCAGTGCGGGCTCATGCGCTGGATGTACTTGCCGGTGGCGACATAGGGCTTGCTGCCCATCAGACCCCCGTCGGCATACTGGCTCATGCCCAGCGTGTTCGGCAGTTCCACCCACTCGACCGCGTCGACATAGACCGCCAGGTACCAGCGGTGCACCTCGGCCGGATCGACCCCCAGCATCTGCGTGAACAGGCCGATCACCATCAGCCGCTGGATGTGGTTGGCATAACCGTGCGCAAGGGTCTGCTGCAGGGCATCGCGCAGGCAGGCCATGTCGGTCTGTCCGGTCCAGAACCAGGCCGGCAGCGGCTCGTGGGCGTCCAGTGCGTTGAGCTGCAGGTAGGCCGGCATGCGTGTCCAGTAAATGCCGCGCACATACTCGCGCCACCCGAGGATCTGGCGGATGAAACCCTCCACGCTGGCCAGCGGCGCGCGACCGGCGCGCCAGGATGCTTCGGCGGCGGCCACCACCTCGCGCGGATTCAGCAGCTTCAGGTTCAGCGCCGCCGACAGGTGGGAGTGGTAAAGCCACGGGTCGCCCGGCCACATCGCGTCCTGGTAACGACCGAACTGCTCCAGCCGTTCCTCGATGAAGCACTGCAGACTGAGCAGGGCCTGCTCACGGGTGACCGGCCAGGCAAACTGGTCGCAGCGCCCCGGGTGGTCGCCCAGGTGCCGCTCGACCAGCGCGATGACCTCACGAGTGATCGTGTCGGGCTCGAACTGCGTGCGCTGCGGGACGAAACCGGGCCCGTCCTGGCCGAAGGCCTCGCGGTTGTCGGCGTCGAAGTTCCACTGTCCACCCACCGGACCGACCTTGCCGGACGCGCCCGTGTCGCCATCGGTCATCAGGATGCCGTGGCGTTGGCGCTGCTCGCGGTAGAAGTACTCCATGCGCAGCGACTTGCGCGTGCGGGCATGCTCGGCGAATTCGCGCACGGTGCAGAAGTAATGCCGGTCCTCGCGGATCTCCAGCTCGACCTGCGCCGCCGAGGTGGCCGCGCGCATGGCCTGCAACACCCGCCAGTCGCCAGGCGCGGTCATCACGACCCGCTCGGGGCGCAGGCGCTGCAGGTCGGCGCCCAGCTGGGCCGCCAGGCTGCCCTGGTTGCCGGGGTCGTCCAGGTGCATGTAGTGCAGCCGATGCCCGGCGGTCCGCAGCGCCTCGGCAAAGTGGCGCATGGCCGACAGGAACATCACCGTGCGCGACTTGCTCGACCACACGTGCCGTGACTCTTCGGCAACCTCGGCCATCCAGACGGCGTCGCGGGCCGCATCGAAGTCGTCGAACGCCGCCGCCTGCAGGTCGAGCTGGTCCCCCAGCACCACCACCAGCTGGCGCACCTCAGCCACGAGGCCCCCGGGCTCGGCGGCAGGCCTCGGAGCAGTACTTCACCTCGTCCCAGTTCCTGGCCCAGCGGCGCCGCCAGGTCATCGGCAGGCCGCAGGCCGCGCAGGGGCGAGAGGGCAGGGCGGCCTTGTTGCCGCGAAATCCGGCATTGCGGCGCGTCATGGTGTGCCCGGCAGTTCGGTGGGTGACATGGGCCGAGATGCTAACCAGATGCGCTTCAAGCATGCGTCATCTGAGCGTTTGGCCTGTGGACTGACGGTAATATCCGCGTCAAACGCGAGTCAATTCCGGGACGACCTCCAGTGCCAGCCTCCAGATGACAACGACCCAAGACCCCACCACCCCAACGCGGCCCGCTGCGGCCGGCACGACCTTGCATCGCAGCGGCGCGGTGGCGCGCATGCTGCGCATGCCGGTGGCCACCTTGCGAGTGTGGGAGCGTCGCTATCGGCTCACGCAGGCCACGTTGTCGCCGAGCGGCCAGCGCCTGTACTCGGCTGACGACGTGCGGCGCCTTGCGCTGATCAAGCAACTGGTCGACCTGGGCCATGCGATCGGCAGCCTCGCGGCGCTGGACATGGCCGAACTGCAGCGCGTGGCAGCCACCCACGCCCAGGTGTTGTCCAGCGTGCAGGCGCCCAGTCAGCCGCCCTGGCACGAGACGTCCGGCACGGGCACCTGGCAGGTGGTGGTGATCGGTGCGGCGCTGGGTGCGCGCCTTCGACGTGCCGGTGTGCTGCGTCGCATCGGCCGTCGGCTGGTGGTGCTCGGCCCGTTTGCCGATGCCCAGGAGGCGGCCGTGTCGCTGAGCACGGGCCCTCAAGTGGATGCCGTGCTGCTGCACCAGCCGCAACTCTCGGCTGACAGCCTGCATGATCTGCGCGCTGCCGCACCCACGCTGGCCGGGCGGCCCGTCGGGATCGTCTACGGCTTTGCGCCCGAAGCAGTGTGCGAGGCCTTGGCGGACAGCGGCGCCCAGTTGCTGCGCGAGCCGCAGCCGGACGTGGTCCTGGGCCAGTGGCTGGTGCGGTTGTTCGCATCCGCCGCGCCCGAACTGGCGCCCCCCGGGCCTGCGGGCCCGCCGCTGGCTGCCATACCCCCGCGTCGCTGGGACGACGCGGCGCTGGCCGACTTTGCCGGCCTGTCGACCACGGTGGCCTGCGAGTGCCCCCGGCATCTGGCCGAGCTGCTGAGCCTGCTGTCCCAGTTCGAGGCCTACAGCGCCCAGTGCGGTCACCGCGGGGCGGCTGACGCCGAGCTGCATGCCTACCTCGGCCGGGTGGCCGGCCAGGCGCGGGTGCACTTCGAGGTCGCGCTCGAACGCGTGGCCGTGCACGAGGGCCTGATGCTGCCGCGCACCGGGTGAAGCGCGAGCCTCACTGGCCCCCGGGGCGCCTGTGGTAGGTGACGAAGTGGTAGGTGTAGCCTTCGGGCGCCACATGGGTCTCGCGCGAGACCTCGGTGAAGGCCGAGCGGTCCCAGGGCGGGAAGTGTGTGTCACCGTCGAAGTCTTCGTCGAGTTCGGTGAGCACCAGTTCGTCGACCCGCGGGAAGGCCTCGGCGTACACCTGGGCGCCACCGATCACGAAGACCTTGGTGGCATGTTTCAGGAGTTCCAGCGCGGCGTCGAAGGACGGCGCTTCCTCGACACCCGGAGCCGTCCAGTGCGGGTTGCGGGTGATGACCACGTTGCGACGGCCGGGCAGGGGCTTGCCGATCGACTCGAAGGTCTTGCGGCCCATCAGCACCGGGCAGCCCAGCGTCGTGCGCTTGAAGTGGCGCAGGTCTTCGGGCAGCCGCCAGATCAGCGCGTTGTCACGGCCGATCACGCCGTTGCGAGCCACGGCGGCAATGATGCTCAGTTGGGGCAGGTCGGTCGTCATGCGCGTATTGTGGGCCCGGCGGGCCCGATTGGGGCAGGGGCAACGCGTGTCAGAGCCGGCGCGGCAGCAGGGCGCTGGCGATCGCCACCATGATGAGCGCCGCAGCGGCCAGGTCCTGCCAGTGGGGCACCTCGGCGACGATCAACGGGGCCGACAGCGTGCCGATCAGCGGCACGGCCATGATCGAGAACGCGCTCGCCGACGGTGGCAGGCTGCGCGCCATGCCGAACCAGATGATCTGCGCAAAGCCGTAGTTGATCGTGATGCCCCACACGAGCGACCACCAGGTGGCCGCCGAATACTGCCAGCTTGGCGCCGGCTCCAGCAGCGGGGCGATCACCCAGAAGGCGACCGAACCCATCAGCATCATCCAGACCGTCAGCGCCTCGGTGGGCAGCGGGCTCTGGCTGCGCCGCATCAACACCGTGCCCAGCGCCCAGCTGACGGCGGCGATCTGCATCCACACGATGCCCACCGGCCGCCCGGCCAGGGCCGAGAACTCCTGCATCACCAGCAGCCCCACGGCGGCTGCGGCACAGACCACACTGATCAGCGTGCGGCGCGACAGTCGCTCACCGAACAGCAGCACGGTGATCAGCACCGTCCAGATGGGCATCGTGAAGCCGAGGATGGCCGCGCGGCCCGAGGCCAGTTCGCCCACCCCCAGGATCGAGAACAGGTGCCAGCCCAGGATGTTGGGCAAGGCCAGCCAGGCGACCTGCGCTGCCTCGCGCCAGCCCAGGCGCATCGAGACGCCCCGGGCGCTGTAGAACGCCAGCAGCATCAGCGCGCCGCCGCTCATGGTCACGGCGCGGAAGTACAGCGGGGTCATCTCGCGCAGCGAGAACTTCATCATCGGCCAGTTGAGCCCCCACATCAGGGTCAGCAGGGCCAGGGCGCCGAACTGGCGTGACGACAGCATGGGACGGCCGGCGTTCAGACGGCCACCGGTGCCTTGATGGCCGGATGGTGCTGGTAGTCGACGAACTCGAAGTCTTCGTAGGCGTAGTCGAAGATCGACTCCGGTCGGCGCCGGATGTTGAGCGTGGGGTAGGGCAGCGGCGCGCGCGACAGCTGCAGCTCCACCTGTTCCACATGGTTGCTGTAGATGTGGCAATCGCCGCCGGTCCAGATGAAGTCGCCGACATCGAGGTCGCACTGCTGGGCCACCATGTGGGTGAGCAGCGCGTAGCTCGCAATGTTGAACGGCACACCCAGGAAGATGTCGGCACTGCGCTGATAGAGCTGGCAGCTGAGCTTGCCGCGCTGCCCTTCGGCCTGCGGCGGTGCCACGTAGAACTGGAACAGCGCATGACAGGGCATCAGCGCCATGCGCGACAGCTCGGCCACGTTCCAGGCGCTGACGATGATGCGGCGGGAGTCCGGGTTGGTGCGCAAGGTGCGCATGACTTCGGCAATCTGGTCGATGTGCCCGCCATCCGGCGTGGGCCAGGAGCGCCACTGCACACCATAGACCGGGCCCAGGTCGCCGTCTTCGCGGGCCCATTCGTCCCAGATCGTGACACCGCGCTCCTGCAGCCAGCGGGCATTGCTGTCGCCCCGCAGGAACCACAGCAGCTCGAGGATGATCGACTTGGTGTGCAGCTTCTTGGTGGTGACCAGCGGAAAGCCTTCGCTCAGGTCGAAGCGCATCTGGTGACCGAAGACGCTGCGCGTGCCGGTACCCGTGCGGTCGCTCTTGGGCGTGCCGTTCACGTGCACATGGCGCATGAAGTCTTCGTACTGGGATCGGATGGGGCGGGCTGGGCTCACGGCGGTGTCGGTCTGCCGGGGCAGACGGTTCAGGTCAGCCCGGGATTATCGCCAAGCGGCGCATTCGGCGCTTCGGGCGTGTCGAACTGCAGGGCGGCGAGCTGGGCATACAGGCCGCCAGCGTCGATCAGCGCGGCATGGGTGCCGGACTCGACGATCCGGCCGTGTTCCATCACGATGATCCGGTCGGCGCGCTGCACGGTCGACAGTCGATGGGCGATGACCAGCGTGGTGCGGCCCTGCATGGCCGTCTCGAGCGCAGCCTGCACCATGCGCTCGCTTTCGGCATCCAGGGCGCTGGTGGCTTCGTCCAGCAGCAGCAGCGGTGCGTTCTTCAGGATGGCCCGTGCGATCGAGATGCGCTGGCGCTGGCCGCCGGACAGCCGCACGCCACGCTCGCCCAGGAAGGTGTCGTAGCCCTCGGGCAGGGCGCGCAGGAAGGTGTCGGCGTGCGCGGCACGCGCTGCGGCCATCACCTCTTCGTCGCTGGCCTGTGGGCGGCCGTAGCGGATGTTTTCCATCGCGCTGGCCGAAAAGATCACGCTGTCCTGCGGCACGATGCCCACCCGCGCGCGCAGGTCCTCGAGCGAGGCCTCGCGCACCGGGACACCGTCGATCCTGATCTGCCCGGACTGCACGTCATAGAAGCGCAGCAGCAACTGGAACACCGTGCTCTTGCCCGCACCGCTCGGGCCGACGAGCGCCACCGTCTCGCCCGGCGCCACGCTGAGGCTGAAGCCGTCCAGCGCGGGCGTGAGCGGGCGCGAGGGGTAGCGGAAATGCACGTCGTGCATCTCGATGGCCGAGCCGCGGGTCACCGCCGGCAGGGCCACCGGCCGCGCCGGCGACACGATCGGCGATCGTGAGTGCAGCAGCTCCATCAGCCGTTCGGTGGCGCCGGCGGCGCGCAGCATGTCGCCCCAGACCTCCGACAGCACCGCCACCGATCCGATCAGGATGATGATGAACACCACCGTCTGGCCCAGGTGGCCGGCGCTGATCTTGCCGGCCAGCACCGCCTGGGCGCCCGCATGGAGCCCCCACAGCAGGGCCGCAAAGTTGGCGATGATCACGAAGGCGACGAGCACGGCCCGCATCCGGGTGCGGCGCACTGCGGTGCCGAAGGCGCGCTCGGTGGCGTCGTCGAAGCGTTGCGTCTCGCGCGCATGCGCGGTGTAGCTCTGCACCACGGGGATGGCGTTGAGCACCTCGGCGGCGATGGCACTGGAGTCGGCCACGCGATCCTGGCTGGCGCGCGAGAGCTTGCGCACGCGCCGGCCGATCACCAGTGTCGGCAGCAAGGCCATCACCATGACACCCAGCACGTACGACATCACCTGCGGGTTGGTGACCACCAGCATGATCAGCGCACCCAGGCCCATCACCGCATTGCGCAGCCCCATCGACAGGCTCGATCCCACGACGGTCTGCACCAGGGTGGTGTCGGTGGTCAGGCGCGACAGCACCTCGCCGGTCTGCGTGGTCTCGAAGAACTCCGGGCTCTGTTCGATCACATGCCCGTAGACCGCGTTGCGCAGGTCGGCCGTGATGCGCTCGCCCAGCCAGCTCACCATGTAGAAGCGCCCGGCCGAGAACAGGCCCAGGGCCGCACCCACGGCAAACAGCACCAGGAAGTGCTCGCGCAGGGCCATGATGCGCTCGCCGGGGTCGGCCGCGATCAGGCCCTGGTCGATCAGGCCGCGCAAGGCGAGCGGAAAGGCCAGTGTGCTCAGGGCCGCCAGCACGAGGAACATCCCTGCCAGGGCGATGCGCCAGCGATACGGGCGCAGGAAGGGCAGCAGCCCCGAGAGCGAACGCACCGAACGGGCAGGGGCCGGCTGCGAGCTGGCAGTGGCGGCGCTGAGGACGGCAGCAGAGGTCGACATGCGGCCAAGTGTAGGGGACCCGACCCGGTCGGGGCGCCTACAGGCGCAAGGCCGCCGCGTAGCCGGTCATCTCGAGGTAGCCCTGCCCGACGCGCCGGCCGTCCGGCGTGCGCAGTTCGCTCAGCCCTTCCCAGTAGACGGCGCCGGTCGAGCTGCGGCCGTCGAGCTCCTGCGCATCGAGCCGCGAGACGACCTCGAAACGGCCCGCAGGCGTGTCGACCTGCCATTGCACCGGGTAGACCGCGCGCGTGGCCGGGCTGGTCCAGCGGCGCCCGGGGCTGAACTGCACTTCGCTTGGCGCGAAGCTGCGCACTGCACCACCGGCCGCCCGGAAGCTGCCGCCGGCCCACAGGGTGCTGCCATCGCGCCGGCGCAGGCGAAAGGCGGTGAGCGCACCGCCATCGTCCAGGTTCATGCCGATCCAGTCCCAGCCGATCGCGTCGGGGTGCAGCAGGGCCTCGCTCCATTCATGGTCGAGCCAGGCGCGCCCGGTGACCCGCAGCGCGCGGCCTGCCAGTTGCAGCTCGCCGGTCACGGCCAGGTGAGGCTTGCTGTAGTAGTGGCTGGCCTGGTCGGCGTCGGGCCCCTTGCGCGAGTAGCCGGCCTGCCCTTGCAGCAGCAGCGGCTGGGTCTCGCGCAGGTCGAGATTCAGGGCAAAGTCGCGCGCCCGGGTCTGCGCTTCGTAGCCGGGGGACGGGCCGCCTGGCCGGCGCCTCACCGTCCAGTCGCGCAGCTTCACGTCGGTGTCCGACTCGCTCGCCTGGGCCACGCCAAAGCCCGATCGCGCCACACGCTGGTCATGCCACAGGCGTTGCGCCGGCAGGTCGGTGACCGCCACATGGGCCGACAGGAGCTGCCGCGCGGCGAAGGCGCTGGGGTGGCTCGCCGCCACGTCCACGCGCGAGCGGAAGAAGGTGATCTGGAAGCCGTAGTCAACCGATGCCGCACCGGCCACCTGCAGCGCGCCGGTGATGTACCACCATTCGGTGCGGCTGGCGGGATGGGCGCCGAAGTCACGCGGGAACACCAGCACCCGATCGGGGTGGATCGCCGCTTCGGTCCCGGCGAGGGCCTGGCCTGCGGGCGGCAGGGCCGCCAGCCCGGGCAGGGCACAGAGCACGCTGCGGCGTCGCATCACCAGTCTTCCTTGACGGCAAGCACCGCCTGGCGGCCGACAGCTGCGCGCCCGGCCAGCACGGCCGTCAGGGTGCCGGCGGCGATGACGGCAGCGCTCAGTACGGCCAGGCGCAGCCAGGGCAGCAGCAGGTCCATGGTCCAGTGGAAGCTCTGCGGATTGACCACATGCACCAGGACCACACTCACTGCGAGCCCCAGCACCACGCCCAGCAGGGCGCCCGCGGCGGTCCAGGCGATGCCTTCGCCAGTGACCACGGCCAGCACCTGGGCGCGGGTGAAACCCAGATGCTGAAGCAGCCCGAACTCCTTGCGGCGCGCCAGCACCTGGGCCGAAAAGCTGGCCGCCACACCGAACAGGCCGATGCCGATGGCCACCGCCTGGAGCCAGTAGGTCACCGCAAAGCTGCGGTCGAAGATGCGCAAAGACGCCTGGCGGATGTCGCGGGGGTCGGCGAACTCCAGGGTGTCCGGTTCGCGGGCCAGTCGACGGATCGCTGTCTGAACGGCATCGGTGCGTGCCTGCGGATCGAGCCACAGGGCCAGGTCGTTGACTCGCCGGTCGCCGGTCAGCGCGATGAAGTCCTCGGCGTCGAGCACCACGGCGCCGTGCTGGCGGGCGTAGTCGCGCCACACGCCACGCACGTAGAAGCTGGCCGCGGGCTGGCCGGCCTGCAGCGGCAGGCGCAGCAAGGTGCCGGGACGGGCGTCGTACAACGACACCATGGCCTCGCTCACATAGGCCGCACGCTGGCCGGCCGGGGCATCGAGCAGGTCGCCAACCAGGGGCAGGCTGGCGGCCGGGTCGCCCAACGGGCGCGACAGCACCGCCACATTCGGCCGCGCGGCGTCCAGGCTCAGGCTGACCAGTCGGACCGACTCCAGCTTCGCCACGCCGGGCAGCGCTGCAACGGCCTGCACAAAGTCGGGCGGCAGGTAGGCGCTGTCGGCCGCCGAGGTGCTGGAGGCAGTGCGGGCATACAGGTCGGCGGGCAGCACGGTGTCGAGCCAGCTCGACACCGAAGCGCGAAAGCTCGCCACCATGACGGTCAGTGCGACCGCCAGGCTCAGGCTGGCCACCACACCGGCCACCGCGACCGTCGCGGACTGGCGCATGCGCCGGGCCCGCTCCAGCGCGAGCAGCCCCAAGGCCGAACGACGCATTGCCGCGGGTGCCAGGCACACCAGCAGGTCCACCGCGGCAGGCACACAGGCAATGCCACCGATCAGCAAGGCGGCCACGGACAGGTAGGCAAAGATCGGCATGCCTGCCACCGGCGGCAGCAGCGCCAGCACGGCCCCCCCCACCAGCATCAGCGGCGCGAGCCATGTGCCGCCCCGCCCGTCGGCGGCATCGCCCAGCCCCTTGAGCGCCTGGGCCGGCACCAGCCGGGCTGCCTGCCGCGCGGGCAGGTAACCGCCCACCAGCGCGGCCATGACGCCCAGCGCACCGTAGGCCAGCGCCGCAGGCCATGAGAACTGCAGGCTCGGCTGGATGCCCGGGAAGTAGCCGCCGCCCAGATCGCCGGCCAGCCATTGCAGGGCCAGACCGGCAATGCCGGTGCCCGCCAGCAGGCCGATGGCACTGCCCACCACCCCGAGCAGACCTGCCTCGTACAGCACCAGTCGCAGGCGCTCGCGTGCGGTCAGTCCGAGCACACCCAGCAGCGCAAACTGCTGCTGTCGCTTGGCCACCGACAGGGCCAGCACCGAATACACGAGGAAGGCGCCGGTGAACAGCGCCACCAGCGACAGCACCGTGAGGTTGACCCGGTAGGCACGCGACACGTTCGACACACGCAACTCGCTTTCGTCGGGCGTCACCGCGCGCACGTCGGCCGGCAGGTTCAGCTCGGCCAGCAGGCGGGCGCGATCGGCACCTTCGGCCAGCTTGACGTCGATGCGGGTCAGCCGCCCGAGCCACTGGAAGTGCCCTTGCGCGCCGGCAATGTCCATCACCGCCAGCGGGGCGCCGGGGGCCGTCACGCTGCCATGCACCGGCAGGTCCAGCCAGTTCAGTCCCACCTGCACCCGCAGGCGGTCACCGGCCTCCAGGCCCAGGCGGGCCCTAGCGGCGGCATTCAGGGCCACACCGTCGGTCGAGAACAGCGCCATGCGGTCCTGGCCCGGGGCCAGGGCGGGCACCAGCGCCGGTGACAGCGGCATGGCGGCCAGGGCGTCGACGCCCAGCATCCGCAGCGCCACACGCCGCCCCTGGGCGTCCAGCGCGTGGGCGTCGACCTCGACCACCGGGCTGGCGTGGGCCACCATCGGATGGTTCGCCACACGGCCGTAGAGCGTTTCGTCCATGCCGCTGCGCACCCCGCGCAACTCGAAGTCGGCCGCACCGTTGACTGACCGTACGGCGGCACTGAACTCGCTGAGGGCCGACAGGTTGATCAGGTGCACCGAAAACGCCAGCGCCACGCCCAGCACCACGGCCAACAGCGCCGTTGCGTGGCGTGCCGCGTGGTGGCGGACCTCGGCCAGCGAGTAGGTCCGCAACAGGCGGCCGAGGACGGACGAAGACAGACAGCGGGCATGCACCGCGCGATTGTGCGGGCAGCGCGTTGCCGGCTGCCGCTTCCCGCCAAAAGGCCGGGACCTCATCCGGGTGCCTGCCCCCCCCATTTGAGGGGGATGCGTGAAACAGGATGCGTATTTCATCACCGTCTCACGGGCATCGTGCGACCATCTTCGGTTTGTCATCTTCCCGGAATCTCCCTGCCGTGGAGCCCGTGCCACAAGTTCGAACCCCCCACCCGCCTGGCCGCTGGGACGCCTGGCGTGCCTGGGTATTGCGGCTCGGTCTGGTGCGGGCGAATGCGCTGCTCACGCTGATCGTGCTGATCGGTGCGCTGCTGGTGACGGTGGCGGTGCTGCGCGTGGCAGGTGCCGGCTCCTGGCAGCTGGGACTGATCGTCGCGACCACCTGCGTGCTGACGCTGTCACCCGTGATCGGCTATGTGCTGCTGAGCCTGGTGTATGAACTCGAGGCGTCGCACCGGCGCATCAGTCACCTGGCCACGATGGACGAGCTGACCGGCAGTTTCAATCGCCGGCACTTCATGGAGCTGGCCGAGCGCGAGTGGCTGCGCAGCCGCCGCTACGACATCCCGATGTCGCTGATCCTGCTCGATGCCGATCACTTCAAGGCCGTCAACGACACCCATGGCCACCAGTGTGGCGACATGCTGCTGGGTGAGATCTCGCTGGCTTGCCGGGCGTCACTGCGCGGCCCCGACGTGCTGGCCCGCTTTGGCGGCGAGGAGCTGATCGTGCTGCTGCCCCAGACCGACCTGGCCGGCGCCCTGGCCATGGCCGAGCGCATGCGCCAGCGGGTGGCCGGCCTGGCCGTGGCCTGGCGCGGGCATGTGCTGCGCCCCACCATCAGCCTGGGCGTGGCCGAACTGCGGCCTGACACCGCCTCGATCGACGCCCTGGTGCACGACGCCGACGTGGCGCTTTATGAAGCCAAGCGCACCGGGCGCAACCGCGTCAGCACGGCGGACGCCCAGGCACGTGCGGCAATGCCGTCGGCGTGGCGGGCGGCCGGCTGAGCGGCCCGCGCTGTCCGGCACGGCCCGTCAGGGCACGGTGTAGTGGGCGTCGGTCATCAGGTCGATGCCGCAGCTCAGGCTCTGCACCCAGTCGATGAACTCCTGCACCGCGGCGCCGGCCATCGGTGAGCCGTGCTGCGGCACGATCATGTCGATGTCCAGGTGGCGCACCATGCCGGCCCACAGCCTGAGCACCTTGTTCGACACCATGTAGCGGCGATGGAAACCTTCCATGCGGCGGATGTGGTCACCGAGCCGGGTGACGGTCTGCTGAGCATCGCGCCCGCTGCCGATGGAAGCACCCAGATCGCCCGAGAACAGGATGCGGCTGCGAACGTCGTAGAACTGGAAGTTGCCCTCGGAGTGCAGGAAGTGCGCCGGCAGCGCGATGATCTCATTGCGCCCGATGGTGATGCGCTGGCCCGGGTCGGGAATGCCCACGATGCGGCCCTCGGTCTTGCCGGGCTTGCAGAAGTGCGGCACGAACCGCTCCCAGACGCGCGAGATGTAGACCTGCGCGCCGGTGGCCGTCATCCAGCGGTCCAGCGAGGCGATGATGTCCGGGTCGGCATGCGAGGCCAGGATGGCCGACAGGCGATTCGGCGGAAAGTGCCGTGTCATGCCCAGATAGAGTTCGCTGTAGGCGAGGTTGCCGCCCGGATCGATGATGGCGCCGGTGTCGTCGTCGACGATCAGGAACTGGTTGGCCTGCACTGCCTCGCCCCCTTCGTCGCTGAGGTCGGTGAACATCAGGCAGCGGTGGCCGTCACGGTTGAACAGTTCGATCGGCATGGCGGATTGACCCAGGGCAATGTGGAGGCCGAACTGTAAAAACCCTGCTCCAAACAGGGCTTGAGCCAGGTCAATGCCGTGCCGGGCGTGCGCGATTCATGCCGATTCGTTCACAAGGCCTTGTGGGGTGAGCCGAAGCACACGATCAGCATGGGCGGCGGCCGAGCGCGAGTGCGTGACCATCAGGCAGGCGGCACCGTGGCTGCGCACCTGCTCCGCCAGGGCCTGCATCACCCGTGCGGCGGTGTCGGGGTCCAGGTTGCCTGAAGGCTCGTCGGCCAGGATCAATGCGGGGCGGTGCACCAGCGCACGGGCAATTGCCACCCGCTGCAACTGGCCGCCCGAGAGCTGCTGCGGCAGCCGTTCGCCCAGGTCCCCCAGGCCCACGGCGGCCAGGCACTGCTGCACACGGTGGTCATCGGGCTGGCCGAGCAGCAGCAGCGGCAGGGCCACGTTCTGTGCCACGTTCAGGTGCGGCAGCACATGGAAGGCCTGGAACACGAAACCCAGGTGGCGCCGGCGCAGCAGCGCCTGACGGGTTTCATCGAGGTGATGCAGCGCCTGACCGAGCAGATGCACTTCGCCGGCATCGGGGCGGTCCAGTGCGGCGATGCAGTTCAGCAGCGTCGACTTGCCCACGCCCGATTCACCGAGCAGCGCCACGAATTCACCACGCACGATGTCCAGGTCGACGTCGGCGAACACGGTGCTGCTGCCGTAGCGGCGCGCCAGTTGGCGCACCTGCAGGACGACGGACTCAGTCATTGGCCGTCTCCTTGCCCTGGGCCCAGGCCAGCGCCAGCGCGCTGACCCGCTCGACGGTGTCGGCGGCGTCGCAAGGCACCACCTCGCGCCACGGCATGCTGCGCAGCCAGGTGAGCTGGCGTTTGGCCAGTTGCCGCGTCGCCGCGGTGGCCTGCTCCAGCCAGCGCTCGCGAGACAGGGTGCCGTCGAGCATTTCCCAGGCCTGGCGGTAGCCCACACAGCGCATCGACGGCAGGGCCAGCGAAAGATCGCCACGCTCGCGCAGACGCTGCACCTCGTCGAGGAAGCCGTCGGCCACCATCTGCTGCAGCCTGGCGGCGATGCGCTGATGCAGCACATGGCGCTCGGCGGGCTCCAGCGCGATCAGCAGCGGCCGTGGTGGCTGCTCGCGCTCGCTGTCGAACCGGCCGGTGTGAAAGCTCGACAGCGGGCGGCCCGAGACGATGTGGACTTCAAGCGCGCGCTGGATGCGCTGGGCATCCAGCGGGGCCAGGCGGGCGGCGGTTGGCGGGTCCACGCGGGCCAGGTCGGCATGCAGGGCGGGCCAGCCGCGTTGGGCGGCGTCGGCATCGAGCCGGGCCCGCACGGCAGGGTCGGCCGCGGGCAGCGCGTCCATGCCGTCGAACAGCGCCTTGAAGTACAGCATGGTGCCGCCGACGAGCACGGGCAAGCGCCCGCGCGCACGGATCTCGCCGATCAGGCGCTGGGCATCGGCCACGAACTGCGCTGCCGAGTACGACTCGGCCGGGTCAAGGATGTCGATCAGGTGATGCGGCACGGCCTCGCGCTCCGCGCGGGTCGGCTTGGCGGTGCCGATGTCCATGCCGCGGTAGACCAGTGCGGAGTCCACGCTGATGATCTCGATCGGCAGCAGCCGGGCCAGCGCCAGCGCCGCGGCGGTCTTGCCCGAGGCGGTGGGGCCGGCCAGGCAGAGGTAGTCCGGTGAAGCGGTCATGAGGCGGCCTGCGGCACAGCCGCGATCTCGCCATGGCGGCGCACCAGCACCAGGGCCGCGAAGGCTACCGCGATCGACCAGAAGGCGATGGTCAGTGTGAGGGGCAGCACCGTGCCGTCGTAGCTCCAGCCGATCCAGTTGCCCACGCCAAAGGCCAGCATCATGCTGAAGAAACCCGACAGTGCCGCCGCGGCTCCGGCGCGCCCCGGGAACGGGCCGATGGCCCCCACCTGAGCGCAGGGCTGATGGATGCCGTGGGCGACCAGGAAGGCAAACTGCGGCAGCATGATCGCCAGCGGATGGTGCACTCCGACCAGCGCCAGTGCGCCCATCGTCAGCCCGGCCGACAGCGAGATGAACGCCGCCAGCCGGATCGACCGCAGCAGCCCGCGGCGCGGGATCAGCCGCCGGCACCAGGCCGAACCGGTCAGGAACCCACACACGACAAACGCATAGCCGAAGCCGTATTCATGCCGTGACAGCCCCAGCACGTCGACCAGCACGAAAGACGAGCCCGCAATGAAGCTGAACAGCCCGGCATAGGTGAAGCTGGCCACCGCGGTGTAGGCCCAGAACGTGGGGTGACGCAGGATCTCGGCCCAGGTGCGCAGCATCGGCCCCGGACGCAGGGCGGCCGGATTGGGGCGTGTCAGGGTTTCGGGCAGCCGCGAGGCGATGAAAAGCAGCGAGACGGCGCCAAACAGCGTGAGCACGCCAAACGCACCGCGCCAGCCCAGACTGGTTTCGAGGTAACCCCCCAGCACCGGCCCGAGGATGGGAAAGGCCCCCATCCAGGTGGACGCGCGTGCCAGCACATGGGCCCCTTCATGCGGGTCGTACAGGTCGCGCAGCATGGCGCGGGCACAGACCACACATGCGGCCATGGCCACGCCCTGCGCGGCGCGGCAGGCGACCAGCCAGCCGATGGTGGGCGCGGCAATGGCAGCGGCACTCGCGGCGGTGTAGAGCGTCAGGCCCGTCAGCAGCACCGGCCGGCGCCCGATGCGGTCGGCCATGGGGCCCATCACCAGTTGGGCCAGCCCGAAGGCAATGACCAGCACGCTCAGCGTGAGTTGCGCGCTCGCCACCGGCACGCCAAAAGCCCCCGGCAGCGAAGGCAGGGACGGCAGGTAAAGATCGGTCGAGATCGGCTGCGTGCCCAGCAGCAGCATCAGGGCCACGACCACCACGCCCAGGGCAGGGCGCGGGGGTTTGGCTGGTGTGGAAGGGGGTGTGGGCGTCATCGAAGGGGCACGGACGCAGCCGGCATCGGGCTGCGGGGAGTCACGTTGCAGCGCAGCAGCGTACCAGAGGCGCTGCCCGTGCCGTGCGCGGCGCGCACCGGACGGTGGAGGCACTCGCACTCATGCTCACATTTGTAAACACTCCGGCCAGGGATACCGCTTGCCGGGCTGTCCGCGAGGCGCAGAATTCCCTGAGGACAGGCCCGTGATACCACGTGCCGTGTCCTGCAGACCCGAGGCTCCCGGACCGTGATGGATCACCCCTGCAATCTGCCCACCGTGCCACCGCGTCGCAGTTTCGTCACGTGGTCGGCTGCTGCCCTGGCGGCTGCGGCGGGGCTGCTGTCGGGCTGCGCCAGCCAGACGGCCACATTGCGGGCGCGGCCCGATCCCCGATTGCCGCGCCGCATCGAACTCGATCGCACGCCTTTTGTGCCCCAGGACCAGCGTTTCCTGTGTGCACCGGAGTCGCTGGCCATGGTGATGCAGGCCGCCGGCTCGCGCATCACGCTCGCCGAGCTGACGCCGGCGTTCGACCAGCGCGGCGCCCAGGGCGCGATGCAGCCCGAGATGCTGGCCGCTGCACGCCGGCACGGCCTGGTCAGCCATGTGCTGCCGCCTGACCTCACCGAGCTGCTGCGCGAGGTGGCTGACGGCACCCCGGCCGTGGTGCTGCTGAACCTGGCCGTGTCGCTGTCGCCCTCCTGGCACCATGCCGTGCTGGTCGGCTATGACCTGGATCGGGAGGAGGTCGTGCTGCGCTCGGGTCGGGAGGCTCGTCGGGTGATGCCGCTGGCAGCCTTCGAGCAGGCCTGGGTGCGATCGGACCAGTGGGCCATGGTGGTGCTGCCGCCATTTCGTCTGCCGCTCACGCCGGGTGAGGCCGAAGTGACGCGGTCGACCGTGGCATTCGAGCGGGTGGCCGAGCCGTCGCTCGCGGTGCAGGCCTACCGGGCGGCCCTGGCACGCTGGCCGGCCAGCCTCACGCTGGCCATGGGCCTGGGCAACAGCCTGCACGCGGCGGGCCGCCGCGAGGATGCCGCGCAGGTGTTCCTGGAGGCAGCGCGTCGCCATCGCAGCGCGGCCGCCTGGATCAACCACGGTACGGTGGTGCTGGAACTGGGGCGCCCGGCACAAGCCGAAGCCGCGGCCGCCCAGGCGCTCGACCTCGGCGGGGCCTGGACCGAGCGGGCGCGGGCCTTGCAGCGCCGGGCGATCGAGTTGCGGCCGCGATGAACACCCCGGGGGCGCCGCCCCCGGGGCCCCGCTCAGAACGACTCGTCGCCCCGCAGGTAGCGCCACTGGCCGGCCGGCAGGTCACCCAGCATCACGCGCCCGATGCGGATGCGCTTGAGGCCCACCACCTTCAGTCCGACCGCCTCGCACATGCGGCGGATCTGGCGCTTGCGGCCCTCGCGCAGCACGAAGCGCAACTGGTTGTCGTTCTGCCAGCGCACCTGGGCCGGCTTCAGCGGTTTGCCGTCGAGTTCGAGGCCGTGGTTGAGCTTGTCGAGCAGGGCCTGCGGAAACACCTCGGGCAGCGGCCCGGGGCGGGGGGCCTCGGTGTATTCGACGCGCACGAGGTATTCCTTGTCGATCTCGGAGTCCTCGCCGATCAGCCGTTTGGCCACCCGGCCGTCCTGCGTGAGCACTAGCAGGCCGACCGAGTCGATGTCCAGGCGGCCGGCGGGCGCCAGGCTGCGCAGATGCTCGCGCTTGAACTTGATGCCGGTCGGGTCACCGCGCCAGTGGTTGTCGGGGGTCACCAGCACGATGGCGGGCTCATGACCGTCTTCGGCCTGGCCGCTCACGTAGCCGACCGGCTTGTTGAGCAGGATCGTGACCTGGCGGGCCTGCATCGCGTGGGCGGCGGGATCGACGGTGATCGTCTGGTCCGGGCGCACCCGGCTGCCCAGCTCGGCGATCACCTCACCGTCGACCCGCACCCAGCCGCGGGCGATCCATTCGTCGGCTTCGCGTCGCGATGCCAGGCCCAGCTCACCCATGCGCTTGGACAGGCGCATGCGGCCGTCGTCTTCTTCGCGCGGCTGCGGCGGTGCGGCCTCGGGGGGCGGGGTGACCGATGGCGCGGCGGTCGGGCGGGCGGCGGGTCGGGCCGCGGGGCGGGTGGTGGGGCGCGTGCGGTCGCGAGCCGGCGCCGGCTCGCCTGCCAGCGCAGCCAGTGCGGCCCGGGTGGCTTCGGCCGGGCTGGCCGCGCGCGGCGCGGCGGGACGAGCCGCTGCCGGGCGCTTCTTCTGAGGGGCGCCGGGACCGCGGGGCGGTGGCCCTGCATCGGCCCGCGGGCCGCGCGGATCGTCGCGCTTGCGTTCGGTCCGTGGCGGGCGGGCGGGATCGGCGTGCTGCTTGCGGGGGGGGTCGGCCGGGCCTTGTCGGGCCTGCTCAGCCTGCTCGGCCTGCCGCTGCCGCGCCTGTTCCGCCTCGGCGGCGCTGGGCCGATGGCGCGGGGCGGAGCCTGCCCCGCGCACGGGGGGACGGCGCCGCTCGTCGGAGCGTGCGGCGGGCTTGGCCTTGGGCAGGGAAATCTTGGGACGGTCGGTCATGGTGTGAGGGCGGGTCAGCCCCGATTGGACCACGACGCCAGCGCATCGGCGTGGTCAGCGCAGGCTCAGGCCGAACAGGTCCCGGATGGCACTGCGGTATTGCGACTGACCGAGCGAGTTGGTGTTGTGGTGTGAACCACCTTCCACCTGGACCCAGCGCTTGGGCCCGGGCGCCTTTTCATAGAGGGCACGCCCCAGCTCGGGGCGGATCAGCCGGTCTTCGGAGCCGTGCACCACCAGCACCGGGACCTTCACGCGTTCGATGCGTGCCGCGGCCTCGAAACGCTGGGTGATCAGGCCGCCCACCGGCAACCATCCCCACTTGAAGGTGCTCACCACATCGCGGATGGACGGGAAGGTGCCTTCGACGATCAGGCCCTGGGCATCGTTCACTTCGGACGCCAGGTGCACCGCGATCGCGCCACCCAGCGAATGGCCGAAGATGTAGCGCGGGCGCTGCGGATGCTGCGTCGCGAGCCAGTCCCAGGCCGCACGGGCGTCTTCATAGGCCATCGCCTCGGAGGGCAGGGTGTCGGTGCTGCGGCCGAAGCCGCGGTAGTCGACCGCCAGCACGCTGAAGCCCAGCTCCTGCATGCGCCGGATGCGTGGCGCACTGCCGCGCACGTCCCAGCGCGCACCGTGCAGGTAGAGCATCACGGGCGCACGCGGGTCGGCATGGGGATGCCACAGTCCATGCAGCCGGGCCGGCTCGCCGGTCTCGCGCGACTGGAACTCGATCCAGACGTCGTGCATGCCTTCAGCCGCCTGCACGCCGCCCCACCAGGTGTCCTTGCTCGGCTGGAAGATCCATTGCCGCTGGCGCGTGTCGAGGACCGAACACCCTGCGACCAGTCCGATGGACAGTGCGACGAGCAGGGCATACCGCAGGAGCTGGCGAAGGCGTGACATGAGGTTCACCGATCGCCGCGCCCCGGAAAAGTTCACCGGCCCCGCATGAACAGCCCGTCCAGCTCGCGCAGCGTGAGCTGGCGCCAGGTGGGTCGGCCGTGATTGCACTGGTCGGCGCGTTCGGTGGCTTCCATGTCGCGCAGCAGCGCGTTCATCTCGTCGATCGTGAGCCGGCGGTTGGCGCGGACCGCACCGTGGCAGGCCATGGTCGCCAGCAGTTCGTGCTGGGCACGCTGGATCACGTTGCTCGCGTCGTACTGGCTCAGTTCGGCCAGCACGCTGCGCGCCAGCTCGACGACGTCGGCACCGGCCAGCGCGGCCGGGCGCGAACGCACCGCCAGGGTGCCCGGCGACAGGGGCGTGACCTCGATGCCCAGCGTCACCAGCGTGGCTTCGTGGGCCTGGGCGGCCGCCACTTCCTGGGGGGTGGCGGCAAAGGTCGCCGGGATCAGCAGGGGCTGGGACTCGATCGCCACGCCTGCGCCATTGTGGTCCTCACGCGCCGCGAGGTGCTGCTTGAGGCGTTCGTAGACGATGCGCTCGTGCGCGGCATGCATGTCGACCACCACCAGGCCGTGGGCGTTTTCGGCCAGCACGTAGATGCCGCCGATCTGGGCGATCGCCCGGCCCAGCGGCCATTCCTGCGCATGCCAGTCGATGGCCGGCGTGGCCGTCGGGCGCAGGCCCGACAGGTCGGCGGGCACATCGGAGGGCGGCGTGGAGAGCAGGTCAGACGCCACCGCGCCGGCTGCTGCGGCGCTGCCGGGAGGCCAGGCGGGCACACCCTCGCGGACCTGCAGCGCCGCGAGCTGCTGCAGCGCCAGGCTGCCCTGCACCGGCGGCGGGGCAGCCCAGCGGGCCGGCGAGGGGGCTGGCCAGCCACCGCTGCCGTCGGGCCGTGCCCCCGCGGAGGCGGCGCCCGGGGCGGCCGCCCAGCCCAGCGGCGCGGCGCCGGCGCCGTCAGCGGTGGCGCGTGACAGCGCCAGGGCGTCCTCGACAGCCCGGCGCGCAGCCTGGTGGACTTCACGCGAGTCGCGGAAGCGCACCTCGATCTTGGTCGGGTGCACGTTCACATCGACCCGGTCCGGCGCGATCTCGACAAACAGCACATAGGCCGGCTGGCGCGCGCCGTGCAGCACGTCTTCATAGGCCGAGCGGATGCCGTGGCCCAGCAGCCGGTCACGCACATAGCGCCCGTTCACATAGCAGTACTGCAGGTCGGTGCGGGCACGTGCGGCATCGGGCAGGCCCGCGCGGCCGCTCAGGTGCATCGGGCCGATGCGGGCGTCGATCGGGCGGCTCTGGGTGATGAAGTCCTCGCCGAGCACGTCGCGCAGGCGCTGCTCCAGGTTGGCGCGGCGCCATTGTTCGACCAGGCGGCCCTCATGCCAGATCGCAAACGAGACATCGGGCCGCGCCAGTGCATGCCGTCGCACGGCCTCGATGCAGTGCGCCAGCTCGGTGGCGTCGGTCTTCAGGAACTTGCGCCGTGCCGGGGTGCTGAAAAAGAGCTCGCGCACCTCGACGCTCGTGCCCACACCGCGCGCGGCGGGCCCGAGTTCGCCCGAGCGGGCATCGAGCCGGTAGCCGTGGGCCGATTCGGCGGTGCGGCTGGCCAGCGCCACCTCGGCCACCGACGCGATGGCCGCCAGCGCCTCACCACGAAAGCCCATGGTGCTCACGCCGTCGAGTTCGGCCAGTGTCGCGATCTTGCTCGTGGCATGGCGCCGCAGTGCCATCGGCAGTTCTTCGGCGGTGATGCCGCAGCCGTTGTCCTCGACCACGATCGAGCGCACGCCACCGGCCAGCAGCTTGACGCCGATCTCGGTGGCGCCGGCATCCAGCGCGTTGTCGACCAGCTCGCGCACCACCGAGGCCGGACGCTCGACCACCTCGCCGGCAGCGATCTGGCTGATCAGCTCGTCGGGCAGGTCCCGGATCGGGCGGCGATCGCGCTGCGGCAGCGGGCGGGTGGCGGGTACATCTTGCATGGGCGCGATTGTAGGAGGGGCCGGCCGATCAGCCCGCAGCCCCGTCCGGGCATCCGGGCCGAGCCCGCCGGCGCAGAGATAATGGCGCCCCATGGAAATCGCAAGCTTTCTGATCGACTTCATCCTGCACGTGGATGTGCACCTGGCCAACTTCGTGCAGAACTACGGCACCTGGGTCTATGCCCTGCTGTTTGCGATCATCTTCGTCGAGACCGGCCTGGTGGTGATGCCCTTCCTGCCGGGCGATTCGCTGCTGTTCGTGGTGGGGGCCCTGTGTGCCGCTGGCGCGATGAACCTGCCGCTGGTGATGGTGCTGTTGCTGATCGCCGCCATCCTGGGCGACCAGGTCAACTACCAGATCGGGCGCTACTTCGGCCCCAAGGTGTTCAAGTGGGAGCATTCGCGCTTCTTCAACCGCCACGCTTTCAACCAGGCCCACGCCTTCTACGAGCGCCATGGCGGCATCACGATCATCCTCGCGCGCTTCATGCCCTTCATCCGCACCTTTGCGCCCTTCGTGGCCGGCGTGGCCGAGATGACACGCTCGCGTTTCACCTTCTACAACGTGGTCGGTGCCGTGCTGTGGGTGGTGGGCATCACGCTGGCGGGCTACCTGTTCGGCAACATTCCGCTGGTGAAGGAGCACCTGGACAAGATCATCTGGGCCCTGATCATCGTGCCGGGGCTGATCGCGATCTTCGGCGCCTGGAAGACCCGCCGCGCGTCGGCCTGAGGCTGGGCCGGCCTTGCACGCACCGGCGCCGACCCTCGAGCGGCTTCGCCAGCAGCAACGGCTCGAGGCCGGCCTGCGCGCCCGGGTCGAGACCTGGGACCACCACGCGCTGCCGCTCACGCCGATGGCGCAGGAGCTGCTGGCGCAGCATCACGACCCGTCCACCTTTGCGCTCAGGCTGGCGCACGCCACCTGCGAGCTGTGGTCGGGCCGGGCCGACACCCTGGCATCGGTGCTTGAGCCGTTGCGAGGCGCTGGCGACGACACGCCCTGGCCGGCCCAGGCCCTGGCGGTGGACGCCGCCGCGCTGGCGCTCGCAGGCCGATGGGCCGAGGCGCGAGAGACCTTCGACACCGCCTGGACCACCCTGCGCCCGGCCCGCGGCCAGACCGGTCCGGGGCTGCCCGAGGCACTGCTGCTGCCGCAGGTGCTGGCCCTGCTGGCTGATGACGAGCCGCGCGTGCAGGACCGCGCACTGCGGCTGTGCCGGCAGGCGGCCGGCAGCCGGGGCGCGGACTCCGGCACGCCGCGTGCCACCGTGGCGCAGGCCATCGACATGGTGCGTGGCGCCTGCCCGCCCGACCCGGCGGCGTTTGCGCCTTTGAGCACACCACGGCATGCCTACCGGATCGACCTGTGGCGCTGGCTGATGCGGGCCTGGCTGGTCTCGCGCACGGCGCCCGTGGCGCTCGCCAGCGGCGAGATCGAGGCGGCGGCGCGGCTGTCGCGGCTGCTGCATGAGCTCGGACTGCACGCAGCGGCCGGGCAGGTCGAGTCTGCCGTGCAGGTCGTTCGGGGTCTCGAACCCGACCCGGCGTTTTTCGCCCGGCCGGGGGCCGGCGGCTGGCGCCAGGCGCTCGCGGGCCTGGCCGCCATCGGCCAGGCACAGGCCGATACCTCGACCGTGCGCCTGCTGTGGGTGCTGGGCCTGGATGCCACCGGTGCGGTCGACCGGGTGGTGCCGCACGAGCAGAAGCGTGGGGTGCGCGGCTGGGGCAAGGCCCGGCCGCTGCCGTTGTCACGCCTGACGCGCAGCGACGATCTGGCGCCCCAGGACATGGCCGTGACGCGGGCGCTGCGCAACGTGTCGCACGCGGTGGGCGGCCGGGTGCTGGACCTCGCCGAGGCGCTTTCCGCACTGGTCGGGCACCCGAATGTGGAGTTCGAGGACAGCCCGGGCGTGGCCGTGAACCTGCAGGAGGCCCAGCCCGAGCTGGATGTGGTGGACGCCGGCGAATGCCTGGTCGTCAGGCTCGCGCCGCTGCCCTCGCTGGCCCGCACCGGGCTGGCGGTGCTGCGTGACGGCCCGGGCCGGGCGCGGCTTTTCCGCCTGACCCCTTCGCAGCGACGTGCCGCCACGCTGATCGGCGAGCAGCTGGAGGTGCCGCGCAGCGCGGTGGCCGAGCTGCGCACGGTGCTGCGCTCGCTGGGCGGGCACTTCCAGGTGCATGCCGATGGCCTGCAGCACCTCGCCGAGGTGACCACCGTTGCGGCCGAGACCTTGCTGCGCGCCGAGCTGGCTCCCCACGGCAACGGCATCCACCTGCGCCTGGTGGCAGCCCCGCTCGGGCCGCGCGGTCCGCGATCGACCCCGGGCCAGGGGCGGGCCCACCTGATCGCCACCGTCGGCACCCGCACGCTGGGCACCGAACGGGATCTCGCGCGCGAGCGCACGCGGCTGGAGGCGGTGATCGACGCCTGCCCCAGCCTGGCCGGTGCCTCGTCGCTGGCCTGTGTCAGCGCCGACTGGGTGGTGGAGGCGCCCGACGACGCCCTGGGCCTGGTCGAGCGGCTGCCGCAGTTGCCCGACATCGCCGGCCTGGACTGGCCGCGCGGCCAGGGCATCCGGGTGGATACCGCCGACGTGGCACAGTTGTACGTGCAGTTGCGCACCGAACGCGAGTGGCTGGCCCTGCAGGGGCGGCTGCAGGTCGACGAAAAGCTCGTGCTGAACCTGGAGCAGCTGTTGCGCTGGCATGCCGGCGGTGGCAGCCGTTTCGTGCCGCTTGGCGAAGGCCGCTACCTCGCCCTGACCGACACCCTGCGAACACGCCTGGCCGACCTGGCCGCCGTGAGCGAAGAAGACACGTCCGGCCGGCTGCATGCGCCTGCGGTGGCCGCGCCCTGGCTGCAGGCCACGCTCGACGGGGCGCACTGGGAGGCCGATCAGGCCTTCAGGCAGCAGATCGAACGCCTGAACGATGCCCAGTTCAGCGTGCCGCTGCCACCGGCGACCCTGCAGGCCCGGCTGCGTCCGTACCAGGAAGAAGGGTATGCCTGGGCCATGCGCCTGGCGCGTGCCGGGCTGGGTGCCGTGCTGGCCGACGACATGGGGCTGGGCAAGACCCTGCAGTCGCTGGCGGTGATGCTGGCCCGCGCGGGCGGCGGGCCGGCGCTGGTGGTCGCCCCGACCTCGCTGGCCGGCAACTGGCTGGCCGAGGCGCGCCGTTTTGCACCCAGCCTGCGCCTGCATGCCTTCGGCGAGGCCGACGACCCCGCCCGCAGCGAGATGCTTCAACAGGCGGGCCCCGGCGACGTGGTGCTGGTGTCCTACCAGTTGCTGCTGCAGCAGGCCGAGGCCTTCCAGGCCCGGCGCTGGCACACGCTGATCGTCGACGAGGCGCAGGCCATCAAGAACGCCGCTGCCCGGCGCAGCCAGGCGATGTTCGAGCTGGTCGCCGACTTCCGCATGGCCTTGTCGGGCACGCCGGTCGAGAACCGGCTGGCCGAGCTGTGGTCGCTGATGCGGCTATGCAACCCCGGACTGCTGGGCTCGCAGACCCGCTTCCAGGCGCGATTCGCCGCACCGATCGAGCGTGACCGCAATCGGGAGGCCCAGCGTGTGCTGCGCCGGCTGATCGCCCCGTTTGTCCTGCGCCGCACCAAGGCCCAGGTGCTCGACGACCTGCCGCCGCAGGTGGAGCAGGTGGTGACGGTCGAGTCCGGGGCCGAGGAACGCGCGCACTATGAGGCGGTGCGCCGCCAGGCACTGGCTGCCGTGGAACAGGCCGTGGCCAGCGACAAGCGTGCTCAGGCCCACATGAACATCCTCGCGCAGCTCACTCGGCTGCGCCGCGCGGCCTGTGACCCGCGGCTGGTGAGTCCGCAGCTCGGCCTGACCGGTGCCAAGGTGCAGGCCTTTGCCGAGCTGGCCAGCGAACTGGTCGCCAACGGCCACCGGGCGCTGGTGTTCAGCCAGTTCGTCGACTTCCTGGCCTTGCTGCGCCAGCCCCTGGAGGCGGCCGGCTTCGAGCATCAGTACCTCGACGGCAGCACCCCGGCCACCGAGCGCACCCGCCGGGTCGAGGCCTTCCAGGCCGGCCAGGGCCATTTTTTTCTGATCAGCCTGAAGGCCGGCGGGCAGGGCCTGAACCTCACCGCGGCCGACTACGTCGTGATTGCCGATCCGTGGTGGAACCCGGCCGTCGAAGACCAGGCCAGCGCCCGGGCCTGGCGCATCGGGCAGCAACGCAGCGTCACGGTCTATCGCCTGGTCAGTCGCAACACGCTGGAAGAGCGTGTGCTCGATCTGCATCGCTCCAAGCGTGAACTGGCCGATGCGGTGCTGGGTGGGGTGGAGGTGCCTGAGCTGCTGGACCCGCAGGAGCTGGTCGACCTGATGCGCGCGCCGTTCAGCGTCAGCTGAGCACCCGCCCCGAGACAATGCGCGGCACCTTGCCGCTGCGGCCCCGGCAGCAGGCCTGCACGGTGAGCGTGTCCAGACGGGCCCGTGGCAAGCCCTGCAGCGCCAGGAAGGCGCGCAATGCCGCGGTGGCGCGTTGTGCGTCGTCAGCCGTGCCGGCCACGCGCAGTTCGAGGGCGGTGTCGCCGCGCTGCACGAGCTGGAAGTCGAACACGCCGGCGTGCTCCTCCAGCACGGTCGTGATCGCCAGGGGCAGCAGGTACACGGGCTTGCGGCGCGGGCCGCGCAGCACGATCGCATCGTCGGTGCGCCCTTCCACCTCGATGACCGGCAGCGACGAACCGCAGGCACATGGTGTGGCCTGCAGGGTCACGCGGTCGCCCAGGTCGTAGCGAATCAGCGGCTGCACATGGTTGGCGAGGTTGGTGAGCAGGCAGGTGTGGCCGGGCTCTCCAGGTGGCACGGCGCGGCCCTGCGCATCGACACTTTCGAGGATCAGCCAGTCGCTGTTCAGATGCAGCCGCCCCGCGCGGCATTCGTTCGCCATGGCAAGGAACTCGGACGCGCCGTAGCTGTTGGCCACCGGGCAGCCGAAGGCACCCGATACACGCTGGCGCATGAGCGGCGTGAGGGTCTCGCCGCCGGTCCACACCTCCGACAGCTTGAGCGTCAGTGCGCCGGCCTGCGCCTGCAGCGCCAGCATCCAGGCGGCGGTGGGGTAGGTGGCCAGGATCGTGGGCTGGAATGCGTTGAGCTGCGCCACCAGTTCGGGCGTGGGCGTCAGGAAGGAAAAGCCCCGCAGGCCGTGCGACAGAGCAGGCTGTTCGCGGCGCAGCCGCTCGACCGACACGGTGCTGGCGAAATGCCCCGTGGTGGCGCCGACAAACGCGATGCGCTCGGCCAGGTAGAGCGGGTCCCACAGGCGGCGCCACGGCTGCAGCGGCGGGCGGCGCAGACCTTCCAGCGCGTCGTAGACCGCCATCGCGTGGGCATCCTGCACGAAGATGCCCGGCTCGCCGGTGCTGCCCGAGCTCTCCCAGACCGTGCAGCCGGCATGCCAGGGCCGCCCGATGGCCTTCGGGTCGGCGATGAAACGGCAGGCATCGTCCAGCCGCAGGGCAGGTTCGGTGACCCAGTCGTTGAAGCGGTGCATCAGCTCGGACTTGCGCATCACCGGCAACTCATGCAGCTCATGCAGCGCGGGCAGGCGGCCGCTGCGTGTGGCGATCAGCGGCCGGTACAGCGCGCTGCGGCAGGCGGCCTGCAGCAACTCGCGCCAGCGCGTGTCACGCCGCCGCTCGATCGCCGCCGCCGTGTCTCGGCCTGCGGCCAGCACATCCAGCGCGATGGCGCCGGCGGTCCAGGCGTTCACGGCCACGGCGCCATGCAGCCCCGGGAGCGAGTCATGCCCGGCCCGCCGCCGCGGGGGGCAACGCCAGCGTGGCCACGAAGTCGAGCGACGACACCACCCCGTCGATGCGGCCCGGCGCATCGGCCACCACCACATGGTGCACCTGCCGCTCGACCATCAGGCGGGCCACGGCCTCCATCGGCGTGTCAGGCGACACCACCAGCGGGCGGTAGCTGCACACCTGCCAGGCTGTGGGGATGGCGCCGTCGACCTGGCGTGCGCGGGCCTGCAGCAGGTCGCTCTGGCTGATCACGCCGACGACCGCGTGCGTCTCGTCCAGCACCGGCACCCAATGCAGGTGCCGGGACTCGAGCAGCGCGGCCACGTCCTCGATCGTGTCGTCGATCCCCACGGTGTGGACATGGCGGGTCATCAGGCTGGAGATCGGTCGGCTCATCATCAGTCTCCTTCACGGTGGATCGGCGGGCGTGGCGCACCGCGGCCGAGCTGCTGCTCCAGGGTCACCACGTCACGCATCACCTGGAGCAGGGTGTCGGGCGTGACGCTCAGCGAATCGATGCCCTGCTCGACCAGGAAGCGGGCCATCTGCGGATCGTCCGAGGGGGCCTGGCCGCAGATGCCGACATGGCGCGCGTTGCGGTGCGCTCCCTGAATGGCCATCTGCAGCATCATCAGCACACCCGGGTCGCGTTCGTCGAAGTCGAAGGCGACGATCTCGGAGTCCCGGTCCACGCCGAGCACCAGCTGCGTCAGGTCATTGGAGCCGATGGAAAAGCCATCGAACAGTCGGGCAAACGCGTCGATCTGCAACACGTTGTTCGGGATCTCGCACATCATGTAGATCTCAAGCCCGTGCTGCCCCCGCGCCAGGCCGCACTCGGCCATCATGGCCAGGACGCGCTGGGCTTCGTCGACCCGTCGGCAGAACGGGATCATGAGCTTCAGGTTGGTCAGCCCCATTTCGTCGCGCACCCGCTTCATCGCGGCACATTCGAGCGCAAAGCCTTCGGCATAGGCCGGGTGGGCATAGCGTGAGGCGCCGCGAAATCCGATCATCGGATTGGCCTCGGCCGGCTCGAACCACTTGCCGCCCAGCAGACCGGCGTATTCGTTGGTCTTGAAGTCCGACATGCGGATGATCACCGGGCGAGGGTGGAAGGCCGCGGCAATGGTTGCAGCCCCCTCGGACAGTTCACGCACGAAGTAGTCGACCGGCCGCGCAAAGCCGCGCGCCAGGTGTTCGATCTCCCGGCGCACGGCCAGGTCGGCCACGCGCTCGGGATGCACCAGCGCCATCGGGTGCACGCGGATGTGCTCGGCAACGATGAACTCCATGCGGGCCAGCCCCACGCCGTCACAGGGCAGCAGCGCGGTCTGGAAGGCCAGGTCGGGGTTGCCGATGTTGACCATCACCCGCGTGAGCGGCCGAGGCAGGGCCGAGACGTCCACCGTGCTGCACGACGCTGCCACCTTGCCGGCCAGCACACGCCCGGTGGCGCCGTGGGCACACGAGACCGTCACCACGTCGCCGGTGTGCAGCCGCTGCGTGGCCTCGCCGCAGCCCACGACGGCCGGGATGCCCAGCTCGCGGGCGACGATCGCCGCATGGCAGGTGCGCCCACCCCGGTTGGTGACCACCGCGGCGGCACGTTTCATCACCGTGCCCCAGTCGGGCATGGTCGTGTCGGCCACCAGCACCTCGCCTGGCTGGAACTCGCCCAGTTGTGCCACGTCGCTGATCACGCGGACCCGGCCGCTGGCCACCCGCGCGCCCACGGCCCGCCCGGTGACCCGTGTTTCGGCCTGACTCTCGAGATGGACCTCCTCGATCTGGCCGACCGCCTTGCGCGAGGCCACGGTTTCGGGGCGTGCCTGCACGATGTAGATCTCGCCATCGAGGCCGTCGCGTGCCCATTCGACGTCCATCGGTGTGGGGCGGCCCGCCTTGCGGCTGTAGTGCGCCTCGATGCGCACCACCATCTCGGCCAGGTCCACCACCTCGCTGTCGCTGAGGCAGAAGCGGGCCCGGTCTTCCGGCGCGGTCGGCACGTTGCGCACACTCTCGCGGCCGGCGGCCTGGGCATAGACCATGCGCATCTCCTTGGAGCCCAGCCGGCGCCGCAGCACCGTCCTGAAGCCCCGGGCCAGGCTGGGCTTGTGGACGTAGAACTCGTCCGGGTCGACAGTGCCCTGCACGACGTTTTCGCCCAGGCCCCAGGCGCCCGTGGTGAACACCACGTCGCGAAAGCCGCTGTCGGTGTCGAGAGAGAAGCTGACCCCGGCCGCGCCACGATCGGCCCGCACCATCTTCATCACCCCCACCGACAGGAACACCTTGAAATGATCGAACCCGTGCTCGACCCGGTAGGCAATGGCGCGATCCTTGAACAGGCTGGCAAAACACTGGCGGATCGCGTCGAGCAGGCGGGCCTCGCCGCTGATGTTGAGGAAGGTCTCATGCTGGCCCGCAAAGCTGGCGGTGGGCAGGTCTTCGGCGGTGGCCGAACTGCGCACGGCCAGGCTGAGGGTGTCGCCGTACTGATCCTGCAAGGCCGCGTAGGCCTGTCTCACCTGAGCCACCATCTCGTCGGGCAGGGGGGCGGCCAGCACGATGTCGCGTGCGATGCGGGCCCGCCGGGCCAGGTCGTCCACATCACGCACGTCAAGACCATCGAGCGCCGCACGCAGGCGCGGCCAGGCATCGGCACGGTCGAGCACCGCGCGGTAGGCCTGCGCCGTCACGGCAAAGCCGTTGGGCACGCGCACGCCCTGGGCGGACAACTCGCGGACCATCTCGCCGAGCGACGCATTCTTGCCACCCACCAGCGGCACATCGGCCACGCCGAGTTCAGAAAACCAGCGGATCCAGTTGCTGCCCATGGTGCGGCCTCCTTGTCGGAAGCCCCAGGGTAGGCCCGCGCCACACGGGCCTGCTTGACACAACGCAAGCGCGACGACGTCAGCGCGCGGGCGCGGTCACACCTGCCGGTTGCGTGCCAGCGGCGGGTTCTTGGCGAAGTAGCGCCGGATACCGACCAGCAGCGCCTCGACCAGTTCGTTCTGGTAGGCCGCCGAGCGCAGCTTGGCTTCTTCTTCGGGGTTGGAGATGAAGGCGGTCTCGACCAGGATCGAGGGGATGTCGGGTGCCTTGAGCACCGCAAACCCGGCCTGTTCGACGCGGCGCTTGTGCAGCCGGCCGACGCGGCCGATCTGGCCCAGCACCTCGGTGCCCACGCGCAGGCTGTCGTTGATCTGCGCGGTGGTGGACATGTCCAGCAGCGTGCGCATCACCGAGCCGTCGTTGTGGCGCAGGTTGGCGCCGCCCACCAGGTCGGCGGCGTTTTCCTTGTTGGCCAGCCAGCGGGCCGACGTGCTGGTCGCGCCGCGCTCGGACAGCGCAAACACCGAGGCGCCGCGGGCCTGCGGGTTGGTGAAGGCATCGGCGTGGATCGAGATGAACAGGTCGGCCTGCACACGCCTGGCCTTCTGGACGCGCTGCTGCAGCGGCACGAAAAAGTCGGAATCGCGCGTCAGCATGGCCCGCATGTTGGGCAGCGCATTGATGCGGTCGCGCAGCTTGCGTGCCACGCTGAGCACCACGTCCTTTTCCTGCAGGCCGGACGGGCCGATCGCACCGGGGTCCTCACCGCCGTGGCCGGGGTCGAGGGCCACGATGATCAGGCGGTCGATCTTGCGCTGGGCGGCCGGGTCCAGTTCGGCGCGGCGCGTCTGGGGTTCGGGCACCGGGGCGGGCGCCGGCCCCGCGGCCGAGGCGGGTGCAGGCGGGGGGGCGGCCGCGGTCACCGGCGGGGTGGCCGCATCGATCGGACGCGGGCGGTGCACCTTGTCGATGAACTCGCCCAGGGCGTCCTGCAGTGCCACCTTGGCCTCGCGTTCGGCCTGCTCCTTCTCGCGGATCAGTGCCACCAGCGGATCGGCCGCCACGGTGGGGTAGAGGTCAAAGACGAGCCGGTGGTTGTAGGCGGCCACGGGCGGCAGGCCGAAGACCTGGGGGTCCACCGGCTGCTTCAGGTCGATCACCAGACGCACCACACGCGGCTGGTTCTGGCCCACGCGCACCCCGGCGATGTAGGGGTCGTCGGGCTTGATCTTGCCGACGATCTCGCGCAGCTTGGGGCTGAGCTCGAGCCCGTCGATGTCGATCACCACCCGGTCGGGCGCCGGGGTGGTGAAGTGCCGCGCGGCGAGCTGGCTGTCGCTTTCGATCGTGACGCGTGTGTAGTCGGCCGCCGGCCAGACGCGCACGGCCACGATCGCCGCGCCATAGGCGAGCTCATGGGTGGTGAGCAGCAGCACCAGGCTGCCGGACGCTTGGAGCAGGTTGCGCCGCTTCATCCGAGCAGCGCCAGCCCCTTGGGGGTACAGGCCTTGATCATCACGTCGCGTTGGTGGTCATCGAGCAGGCTGAGTTCCATGCGCAGGTCAGGTGGGGGCAGCAGGGTGCCGGCCTGGGTGGGCCATTCGACCAGCTTCAGGCCCGGCCCGCCCAGGATCTCGCGCAGGCCGGCGTCCTCCCATTCCCGCGGGTCGCTGAAACGATAGAAGTCGAAGTGCCAGCATTTCAAGGGGGTGTTGGGTTCTGGCAACTGATCGGCCCCCGAAGCACGGCGCGGAAGGTACTCGTAGGGCTCCATCACGGCGTAGGTGGGGCTCTTGATGCGCCCGCTCACGCCCAGGCTGCGCAGCAGGTGGCGCACGAAGGTGGTCTTGCCGGCACCCAGCGGGCCGTGCAGTTCGATCAGGGCATCGTGCAGTTCGGGTCGCTCGGCCATCGCCCGGGCGAATGCTTCGCAGGCGGCCTCGTCGGACCAGTGGAGATGGCGAGTTCCTAGAATCGTCGAATGCATCAAGCCGGAGAATCAGACCCCGACGCGGGCGCAGCAGACCTGCTGGCGCAGCTTCGTGGGTGGGCACATGAGCTGGGATTTTCCCAGATCGGGGTGTCCGGTGTCGACCTTCATGAAGCCGAAGCCGGCCTGCAGGCGTGGCTGGACGCAGGTTTTCACGGTTCGATGGCCTACATGGCCGCCCATGGCCTCAAGCGGGCGCGCCCCGGCGAGCTGGTGCCGGGCACCGTCAGCGTGATCACCGCGCGCATGGACTACCTGCCGCGTGACACCGACCTGGCCACCTGGCGCGAGACCGAGCGGGCCCGCTCGCTGCGTCACGACGAGGCGGTGGTGTCGATCTACGCACGTGGGCGGGACTACCACAAGGTCCTGCGGCAACGCCTGCAGAAGCTCGCCGAGCGGCTGGCGCAGGCCGTCGGCCCGCTGGGGCACCGGGTGTTCACCGACTCCGCACCCGTGCTGGAGGTGGAACTGGCAGCCCGCAGCGGCATTGGCTGGCGCGGCAAGCACACGCTGGCCCTGGACCGTGAGGGCGGGTCGATGTTTTTCCTCGGCGAGATCTACATCGACCGCCACCTGCCCGCCACACCACCGGTGGACGCACACTGCGGCTCGTGCAGCGCCTGCATCACGGCCTGCCCCACCGGGGCCATCGTGGGGCCGTACCGACTGGACGCGCGCCGCTGCATCTCCTACCTCACGATCGAGCATGCCGGGCCGATCCCGACCGAGCTGCGGTCGCTGCTGGGCAACCGCATCTACGGCTGCGACGACTGCCAGCTGGTGTGCCCCTGGAACAAGTACGCCCGGGTCGCGCCGGTGTCGGACTTCGATGTGCGCGACGGCTTTGGCCAGGCGAGCCTGCTCGACCTGTTCGGCTGGAACGAGGCGGAGTTCCTGCGCCGGACCGAAGGCAGCGCCATCCGCCGCATCGGGCACGAGCGCTGGCAACGCAATCTGGCCGTGGCCCTGGGCAACGCCTTGCGCGCCGGCCCGGTGCCCGGGGCCGCACAGGCCTTGCGCGAGCGCGCCGACGACCCCGCCACGAGCGCGCTGGTGCGCGAACACATCGTGTGGGCGCTCGAGCAGGCCGGCAGTCCCGCTACCACGCCCTGAGCACGGCCAGCCAGACCGGGATCGACGCCATGCCCAGCAGGGTCGACACCGTCACCAGGCCCGCCACGAAGGCACCGTTGCCGCCCATGCGCACGGCCAGCACATAGGCACTGGAGGCCGTGGGCATCGCCGAAAAGGCCACGACGATGGGCTGCTGCGCCGGCGGCACACCCGCCAGGTGCACGAGTGCCAGGGCCACCAGGGGCAGCAGCGCGTGCCGGATGGCCAGCAGGCCGGCCGCGAGTTGCGGGCCGGCCCACAGACCACCGAGCTTGAGCCCGGCGCCCACGGCCATCAGCCCGAGCGGCAGGGCGGCCTGGCCGATGCGGTGCAGCGTCGGGCCGATCGGGTCGACAAAACGCACGCCCAGCAGATTGGCCACCAGGCCACCCACGGTGGCCAGGATCAACGGGTTGCGCGCGATCTCGCGCCAGAAGCCGTGGCCACCATGGCGCGCCAGCGGCCACACGGCGCCAAAGTTGCACAGCGGCACGCACAGCGCCACCAGCAGCGCGGTCCAGGTCACGCCGTCGGCGCCGCCCAGTTTGTCCGCGAGCGCCAGTGCGACATACGAATTGAAGCGGAAGGCCACCTGCGCACCCGAGGCATGCAGCACCGGGTCCACGCCCGGCAGCCGCCGCAGGGCATAGGCGCTGGCGATGCCCACCGTGACGATGCCCAGGCCGCTGAGCACCAGCGGCAGCGTGGTGACGAACTCCAGCGGGCTGCGCACGATGGAGTTGAACAGCAGCACCGGGAACAGCAGGTAGTACACCAGCCGCTCGACCGACTCCCAGACGCTGCGATTCAACGCGGTGTAACGGCACAGCAGAAAGCCGCAGACGATCAGCAGGAAGTCGGGCAACAGGAGCAGGGCGTCGGACATCGGGTGTGCAAACCAAGGGTTGTCCCGAGTGTGCCAGGGCAGGGCGCGCCAACTTCGGCGGCACGATGCGTAGTTCCCACAATCGCCCTTGCGCGTTCGTCGCACAGCATAGGCAGGAACGTATCGCAGGGTGCCTTGCAGACCCTTCTCGCCGCTGGCGCACCCCGCGATGTCTTGCATTCTTTTCATCACCCAAGGAGACCCCCAGATGCAGCGCAGACACCTCATTGCCGCCGCTCTCGCCGTGCCCGCCATGCTCGCCACCAGCGGTGCTGCGTGGGCCCAGGCCTACCCGACCAAGCCGGTGCGCGTGGTCGTGCCGTTTGCGCCGGGTGGCACGACCGACATCATCGCCCGCGTCATGGCCGACAAGATCCAGGCCGCGCTGGGCCAGCCGATGATCGTCGAGAACAAGGCCGGCGGCGGGGGCATCATCGGGGCGAACGAGATCACCAAGGCCACGCCGGACGGCTACACGCTGGGCATGGCCACGGTGTCGACCACCGCATCGAACCCGGCCATCAACCCCAAGACGCCGTACAACCCGGTGACCGACTTCACCTCGATCATCAACATCGCGGCCACGCCCAACGTGATCGCGGTGCATCCGTCCTTCCCGGCGAAGGACTACAAGAGCTTCGTGGCCGAGGTCAAGAAGAACCCAGGCAAGTACTCGTTCGCCAGCTCCGGCACCGGTGGCATCGGCCACCTGCAGATGGAGCTGTACAAGTCCCTGTCGGGCACCTTCATCACGCACATCCCCTACCGTGGCGCCGGCCCGGCCCTGAACGACACCGTCGCCGGCCAGGTGCCGATCATCTTCGACAACCTGCCCTCGGCACTGCCCTTCATCAAGGACGGCCGCCTGGTGCCCATCGTCGTGGCCGCGCCCGAGCGTCTGGCGATCCTGCCCAACGTGCCCACGTTCAAGGAAGTCGGCCTGGAGCCGGTGAACCGCATGGCCTACTACGGCTTCCAGGGCCCCAAGGGCATGCCCAAGGACGTGGTCGACAAGATCTACGCCGCCACCAAGAAGACGCTGGAGAACCCCGACGTGCGCAAGCGCATCGAGGACACCGGCTCGCTGATCGTCGGCAACACGCCCGAGCAGTTCGCGGCGCAGACCAAGGCCGAATACGAGGTCTACAAGAAGGTCGTGGAACAGCAGAAGCTCAAGCTCGACTAAGCTTGCACTTCCCTGTCACGAGCCAGGCCACCGCCGCAAGGGGTGGCCTTTTTTCCTGCATGACGCTACCCGACGCCAGCCAGGCGGCCATCGACCGCTTCATCGACGCCCTGTGGATCGAGGAGGGCCTGGCAAAAAACACGCTGGCGGCCTACCGGCGCGATCTCAGCCTGTACGCGGCATGGCTCGCACAGACGACGGCCAAGTCCATCGACGCGACCACCGAGACCGACCTGCGCAGCTATGCGGTGCACCGCGCCGACACCAAGGCGACCACATCGAATCGCCGGCTGGCGGTGTTCAGGCGCTACTTCCACTGGGCGCTGCGCGAGCACCTGATCACGGCGGACCCCACCCTGCGCCTGCTGGCCGCACACCAGCCGATGCGGGTGCCCAAGACACTGAGCGAAGCCCAGGTGGTGGCCCTGCTGGATGCCCCCGACGTGGACACGCCGCTGGGCCTGCGCGACCGCACCATGCTCGAGCTGATGTACGCCAGCGGCCTGCGTGTGAGCGAGCTGGTGACCCTGAAGACGGTGCACCTGGGCCTGAATGAAGGCGCACTGCGGGTGATGGGCAAGGGCTCGCGCGAACGGCTGGTGCCCTTTGGCGACGAGGCCCACGGCTGGCTGCGGCGCTACCTGAGCGAGGCGCGCGGGGTGATCCTGGGCGGGCAGGCCAGCGATGCGCTGTTCGTGACGGCCCGCGGCGACGGCATGACACGCCAGATGTTCTGGATCCTGATCAAGAAGTACGCCCGCCAGGCCGACATCCAGGTGCCGCTGTCGCCGCACACGCTGCGCCACGCCTTTGCCACCCATCTGCTCAACCATGGTGCCGACCTGCGGGCGGTGCAGATGCTGCTGGGGCATGCCGACATCTCGACCACCCAGATCTACACCCATGTGGCCCGCGAGCGGCTCAAGGTGCTGCACGCAAGGCACCACCCGCGCGGCTGACCCGCTGCCGCCCGCCGGGGCGTTGTGCCGAACTTTTCTCGGTGTGCGGGCTGAGACAATCGCCCGATGGACCACACCTTCGTTTCTGCCTTCATCCTGCTGCTGCTGGTGCTCGACCCCTTCGGCAGCCTGCCCATCTTCATTTCGGTGATGAAGGGGGTGCCGCCCGAGCGCAAGCGATGGGTGGCGATCCGCGAGGTGGTGCTGGCCTTTGCGGCGCTGGCCGCGTTCATGTTCGCGGGCGAGAGTTTTCTGAAGCTCATGCATCTGTCCGAGCGTTCGCTCGAGGTGGCCGGTGGTGTCATCCTGCTGATGATCGCGATCCGGATGATCTTCGGCTCAGGCGAGTCGATCTATGCGTCCGAGTCCGAACGCGAGCCCTTCATCTTTCCGCTGGCTGTCCCCCTGATGGCCGGGCCGTCGGCCATGGCCACCGTGCTGCTGCTGGCGTCGCGCCAGCCCGACCGCATGGCCGAATGGGTGGGGGCGCTTTCGTGCGCGATGCTGGTCTCCGGCGTGGTGCTGCTGGCTGCGGACCGCATCCGCCGCCTGCTGGGGGACTCGGTCGTCAGCGCACTCGAAAAACTGATGGGCCTGGTGCTGACGGCCATTGCCGTCGAGATGATCCTGGCCGGCCTCAAGCGCTACTTCATCGGCGACCTGTAAGTCGCCCGGTGCGAGCCGCGCGGGGCGCGTCGTCAGGCCGGGTCTGGCGCCGCTGGCGTCTGGAACGGGTCTTCGAGCCAGGCCAGTTCGGCATCGGTGAACCCAGCCTTCTTGCGCGCCGCCCGGTTGAACGGGGGCTTCAGGCGGGGTGCCTCGTGCCGGCGCACCAGCACGCCGTAGTGGGCCACCGGGTCCAGCCCGTCGCGCTCGCACAGCCAGCGATACCAATGATTGCCGATGGCCACATGGCCCACCTCGTCGCGCAGGATGATGTCCAGGATCTCCACCGCGCGGTGGTCGCCCGCGCGGGCGAGCTTGGCCTGGATCAGCGGCGTGGCGTCGAGCCCGCGGGCCTCGAGCGTGCGCGGCACCAGGGCCATGCGGGCGACGATGTCGTGACGCGTGCGCTCGGTCATCGTCCACAGGCCATCGTGCGCGGTGAAGTCGCCGTAATCATGGCCCAGCGCGGCCAGGTGCTCCCGCAGCAGGCTGAAATGCAGGGCTTCCTCGCTGGCCACCCGCAGCCAGTCGACATAAAACGCGGGCGGCATGCCGGCAAAACGCCAGACGGCGTCCAGTGCCAGGTTGATCGCGTTGAACTCGATGTGCGCAATCGCATGCAGCAAGGCCGCACGGCCCTCGCGCGTGAACGGCGAACGGCGCGGCACGGTGTCGGGCGGCACGAGCTGCGGGCGATCGGGCCGGCCGGGCAGGTCGCCCGGGTCGTCCAGGGGCTGGTCCGGGTGCAGTCCGGCGCCTGCCATCACGGCCTGGAAAAGCGCGCGCGCCCGCTCGGCCTTGTCCTTCGGGTCGCGAAGGCCAAGAATCGTCAGGGCGTCGGCACGGGCGTTCATCCCTAGAATTATGGGTTCTTCAGGAGTACCCCCCATGGCGATCTACCAGCTCGACGAGGCGAGCCCCACCGTCCACGACACCGCCTGGGTGGCCGATTCGGCCACCGTGATCGGCCGGGTCGAGCTGGCCGAGGACGCCAGCGTGTGGTTCGGCACGGTGATCCGTGGCGACAACGAACCCATCCGCATCGGGCGGCGCAGCAACATCCAGGACAACTCGGTGCTGCACTCCGACCTGGGCTCGCCGCTGACCATCGGTGACGACGTGACGGTCGGCCATCAGGTCATGCTGCACGGCTGCACCATCGGCGATGGCTCGCTGATCGGCATCCAGGCCGTGGTGCTCAATGGCGCACGCATCGGCCGCAACTGCGTCGTCGGGGCCGGGGCACTGGTCACCGAAGGCAAGGAATTCCCCGATGGGTCGATGATCCTGGGTTCACCGGCCAAGGCCGTCAAACAACTGACCGACGAGCAGATCGCTGCCTTCCGCAAGGGGGCGCTGCACTATGTCGAGAATGCGGCACGTTATCGCCGCGGCTTGAAGAAGATTGCCTGATGTCCGAACTCCACAAGTTCATTTTCGAAGGCATGCCGGTGCGCGGCATGCTGGTGCGCCTGACCGATGCCTGGACCGACATGCTCAGCCGGCGCGAGCAGGTGGGCGCCTTTGCCCCGCCTGTGCGCGAACTGCTGGGCGAGATGGCCGCAGCCGGTGTGCTGATGCAGTCGAACATCAAGTTCGACGGCGCGCTGATCCTGCAGATCCACGGCGACGGCCCGGTGAAGCTCGCGGTGGCCGAGGTGCAGTCCGACCTCGGCGTGCGCGCCACGGCCAAGGTGGTGGGGGAGGTCGATGATCACGCCCGCCTTGAAGGCCTGGTCAATGTGCATGGCCAGGGGCGTTGCGCGATCACGCTCGATCCCAAGGGCCGCAAGCCAGGGCAGCAGCCCTACCAGGGGGTGGTGTCGCTGCATGGCGACCGTCGCGAGCCGCTGCAGCGCATCAGCGAGGTGCTGGAGCACTACATGCTGCAGTCCGAGCAGCTCGACACCCGGCTGATCCTCGCCGCCGACGACAAGGTGGCCGCCGGCCTGCTGATCCAGCGCCTGCCGGTGCAGGGCGAGGGCAATCTCGAGGGCCAGGGTCGCAACGAAGACGAGATCGGCCTGAACGAGGACTACAACCGCATCGCGCACCTGGCCAGCACGCTCACCCGCGAGGAACTGCTGACGCTGGATGCCAACACCATCCTGCACCGCCTGTTCTGGGAAGAGACCGTGCGCCGCTTCGAGCCGATGACCGGCGAGGACGGGCCGCACTTTGCCTGCACCTGTTCGCGCGAGCGGGTGGGGCGCATGCTCAAGGGCCTGGGTCAGGAAGAGGTGGACGGCATCGTCGCCGAGCGCGGCGAGGTCGAGGTCGGCTGTGACTTCTGCGGCGCGCAGTACACCTTCGATGCCGTCGACGTGCGGGCGCTGTTTCTGCCGGACCGGGATCACCCGCCGTCGTCTTCGGCGGTGCAGTAGGCTCCCCGGGGCGTGGCGCCGGCGGGTGGCCTCAGCGGCCGCTGACCAGCCGGGCCAGGCCCAGGCCGAGGTGCTCGCATTCGGGCACCAGGCATTCGCGGCACATCGGCCGCAGGCGCTGGCTGCCCGGATCGGCGGGCTGCTGCGGCACCGGCTCATTGACCAACAGGCCCGCTTGCTGCAACGGACGCACCAGCAGCCGCCAGCCCGCATCGACACGGGCGGGGCCCAGGCCATACACCACCGAGTAGCCCACGCCGGCCGTCTGCAACTGCTGGCGCAGCAGCGCATCGACGGGGCCTCGCACATGCGGGCCGTCGCGCTGCAGGCCGTCGGGCAGCCAGGGCATGTCCAGGCCGGTCAGCAGGGTGTGGTCGCACAGGCGGTGGTCCTGCAGCGCGCTGTCGTACAGGCTGAGGTCGCCGAAGATGTACTCGCTGTAGACGGCTGTCATCAGGGCCGTGGTGTCGGCCAGCACCAGGGCATGCGTGCGGCTGGCGGCCAGGATGCGGCGGGTCTGCTCGCGGGCGATGTGGGCCTGTTCGGTCACCACGGGGGTGCGCCCGGCCCGGATGCAGAACTCGCGCAAGTACTCGTCGATCACCGCAGTGGTGACGCCACAAGCACGGGCGCGTTCGGCCAGCGCCAGCGCCAGGTCCGACTTGCCGGTGCTTTCCGCACCGAGGATGCCGACCACCAGTGCCATCGGCGCCTCAGGCTGGGTGCAGGGCGCGTGCATGCCATGCGCGCCAGCCGGCAAACGACATGAACACGAACAGGCTGTAGAGCACAACGGTCAGCCACAGGCCCTTGTAGGCGAACAGGCTGACACTCACGATGTTGACAGCCACCCAGGTGGGCCAGTTCTCGACGTACTTGCGCCCGAGCAGGAACTGCCCGACCACGCTCAGCGCAGTGGGGAAGGCGTCCCAGTAGGGCACGTCGGTGTCGGTGTGCCGGTCCAGGAAGAGGCCGAGCAGGGGCCAGGCCAGCAGGGCCGCGATCAGTGCACCCCAGCGGCCGGTGGCCGGCAGGCGACGCACCCGCAGCGCCTGGCCATCGGCGGTCGTGCCGCGCAGCCATTGCCACCAGCCCCAGGAGGCGACGGCGGCAAAGAAGATCTGCAGGCTGGCATCGCCATACAGCCGATGCTGCCAGAAGAGCAGGAAGTAGAGCAGGGAACTGACGATGGCCAGCGGCCAGCCCCAGGGAATCACGCGGATGTTGCACACTACCATGGCCAGGGCGAGCACGAAGGCCAGCAGTTCCAGCCAGGTGACCGGCGCGCCAAGCGCGGTGAAGGCCACGGCAAACAGGGGCTGGGCAGCGGTGAGCAGGGTGTCCATGGTGCGGCGGGCGGTGGCAGCAGATGCGGCCAGGGTGAAATCACGCCGTGTCGGGCAGGTGTCCGCCGGGCAGGGCCTACGCCGGTGCGTTGGGGCTGCCGGCCCGGCAGGGAGGGCTCAGGCCCGCATCAGCGCGCAGGGGTGACCTGCACGAAGATCTCGTCGGGCTTGATCATGCCCAGTTCGAAGCGAGCCTTTTCCTCGACCATCTCAAGGCCTTCCTTCAGGTCGCGCACCTCGGCGGCCAGTTGCTGGTTGCGAGCGCGGGCGACCTCGTTGGCCGCCTGCTGCTCGACCAGCTTCGCCTTGAGCTCCATCCCCCGGGCGACACCGTTCTTGCCGAACCACAATTCCACGTGGACCAGCCCGAGCAGGATCAGCAACCCCAGGGTGATGAATCGCATGGTGCGCGTTCCGTACCGGTGTCAGCGCAGGTTGTAGAACGCCGAGCGGCCGGGGTAGCTGGCGATGTCGCCGAGGTCTTCCTCGATGCGCAGCAGCTGGTTGTACTTGGCCACGCGGTCCGAGCGGGACATCGAGCCGGTCTTGATCTGGCCGGCGTTGGTGCCCACGGCGATGTCGGCGATGGTGGAGTCTTCGGTCTCGCCGGAACGGTGCGAGATCACGGCGGTGTACCCCGCGCGCTTGGCCATCTCGATCGCGGCGAAGGTTTCGGTCAGCGTGCCGATCTGGTTGATCTTGATGAGGATCGAGTTGGCGATGCGCTTGTCGATGCCTTCCTTCAGGATGCGGGTGTTGGTGACGAACAGGTCGTCGCCCACCAGCTGCACCTTCTTGCCCAGGCGTTCGGTCAGGTGCTTCCAGCCGTCCCAGTCGCCTTCGCCCATGCCGTCTTCGATGCTGATGATCGGGTACTTGTCGACCCAGGTGCTCAGCACGTTGGTCCACTCTTCGGCGCTCAGCGTCAAGCCTTCACCTTCAAGGTGGTACTTGCCGTCCTTGTAGAACTCGCTGGCGGCGCAGTCCAGGCCCAGTGCGATCTGCTCGCCAGCGGTGTAGCCTGCCTTCTCGATCGCCTCGAGGATCAGCTGGATCGCGGCCTCGTGGCTGGCCACGTTGGGGGCAAAGCCGCCTTCGTCGCCCACGGCCGTGCTCATGCCCTTGTCGTGGATGATCTTCTTGAGGGCATGGAACACCTCGGCACCGTAACGCACGGCCTCGCGGAAGCTGGGCGCGCCGATCGGCAGGATCATCAGCTCCTGCAGGTCGAGGTTGTTGTTGGCATGCGCACCACCGTTGATGACGTTCATCATCGGCACGGGCATCTGCATCGAGCCGGAGCCGCCGAAGTAGCGGTACAGCGGCAGGCCGGATTCCTCGGCGGCGGCGCGGGCCACGGCCATCGACACCGCCAGCGTGGCATTCGCACCCAGGCGGCTCTTGTTCTCGGTGCCGTCCAGGTCGATCAGGGTGCGGTCCAGGAAGGCCTGTTCCGAGGCATCGAGGCCCAGCACGGCCTCGGAGATCTCGGTGTTGACATGCTCGACGGCCTTCAGCACGCCCTTGCCGAGGTAGCGGCTCTTGTCGCCGTCACGCAGCTCGATCGCTTCGCGCGAGCCGGTGGAGGCGCCGGACGGCACGGCGGCACGCCCCATCACGCCGGATTCCAGCAGCACGTCGCACTCCACGGTGGGGTTGCCGCGGCTGTCCAGGATCTCGCGGCCGACGATGTCAACGATGGCACTCATTCAGGTCTTCCTCTTCTGATAAGCAGGTGTTCGGTGGGTGGGACTTCGAAAATGCGCCCCGAATTGGAACAGATTCCGGTTACGCGCCTTGAACAAGCACCATGCGCATGATCGCGGCGCCCTGACGGGCCGCGCGGGCGCGACCGTATTCGGGCGAGTCGTTGAAGGCGCGGGCCCGGTCGATGTCGGGAAACTCCAGGACCACGATGCGCGTGGGGGCCCAGTCGCCTTCCAGCGTCTGCGGGTCGCCACCGCGCACCAGCACCTTCGCGCCGTGGGCCTGCATGGCGGCGGTGGACCACTGGCGGTACTCGGCGTACTGGGTCTCGTTGGTCACCGTCACGTCGGCAATGATGTAGGCGCTCATGCGGTGTCAGTTGAAGTCGGTTTCGAGAAAGCCGTTGCGCTTGGTGATGCGATCGAGCTCCACCAGCGTGCCGAGCAGGTCCTTCATGCGCTTGAGCGGCACGGCGTTGGGGCCGTCGCTGAGCGCCTGTGCGGGGTTGGGGTGGGTTTCCATGAACAGGCCCGCCACACCGACCGCCACCGCCGCGCGCGACAGCACCGGCACGAACTCGCGCTGGCCGCCCGAGCTTGTGCCCTGCCCACCGGGCAGCTGCACCGAGTGGGTGGCGTCGAACACCACCGGCGCGCCGGTCTCGCGCATGATGGCCAGCGAGCGCATGTCGGAGACGAGGTTGTTGTAGCCGAAGCTCGCGCCCCGTTCGCAGGCCATGAAGCTGTCTTCGGGCAGGCCTTTTTCGCGCGCTGCGGCGCGGGCCTTGTCGATGACGTTTTTCATGTCGCCCGGCGCCAGGAACTGGCCCTTCTTGATGTTCACCGGCTTGCCCGACTGCGCCACGGCGCGGATGAAGTCGGTCTGGCGGCACAGGAAGGCGGGCGTCTGGAGCACGTCGACCACCTGGGCCACGGCCGGGATCTCGGCCTCGCTGTGCACGTCGGTGAGCACCGGCACCTGCAGTTCACGGCGTACCTTGGCCAGGATCTCCAGCCCCCGCTCCATGCCGGGGCCGCGGAAGGACGCGCCGCTGGAGCGGTTGGCCTTGTCGTAGCTCGACTTGAAGATGAACGGGATGCCGAGCGCCGAGGTGATTTCCTTCAGGGTGCCGGCCGTGTCCATCTGCAGTTGCTCGGACTCGACCACACAGGGCCCGGAGATGAGGAAGAAGGGCCGATCCAGCCCGACGTCGAATCCGCATAGTTTCATGGGCGTGATTCCTTGGGTGTGCCGTGGCGTGCCGGCTCAGGCGGCCGCGATCGGCCGCACCGCGGCGCTGGCGTTGCCGCGCTGGGACTGGGGTTTGGCCTCGGCCTGATGTGCCAGCGCAGCCCGGATGTAGGACGTGAACAGCGGGTGGCCGCCCCAGGGCGTGGACTTGAACTCGGGGTGGAACTGCACGCCCATGAACCACGGGTGCACGCTGCGCGGCAGTTCGACGATCTCGGTCAGCTTCTCGCGCTGGGTGATGGCCGAGATCACCAGGCCCGCTTCCTCGAGCTTGGCCAGGTACTTTTCGTTGGCCTCGTAGCGGTGACGGTGGCGTTCGGTGACCACGTCGCCGTAGATCTCGTGGGCCAGCGTGCCGGGCTTGACGTCGGAGCTTTGCGAACCCAGGCGCATCGTGCCGCCGAGGTCGGAGTGTTCGTCGCGCTTCTGGATCGAGCCGTCGGCATCCTGCCATTCGTCGATCAGCGCGATGACCGGGTGCGGGGCCTGTGGCTCGAATTCGGTGCTGTTGGCACCCGACAGCCCGGCCTTGTGGCGGGCGTATTCGATGGTGGCCACCTGCATGCCCAGGCAGATGCCCAGGTAGGGCACCTGGTGCTCGCGGGCGTACTGCGCGGCCAGGATCTTGCCTTCCACACCACGCTTGCCGAAGCCGCCGGGCACCAGGATGGCGTCGTACTGGGCGAGCTGGTCGATGTTGGCCGGGGTCAGCTCCTCGGAGTCGACGTATTCGATCCGCACGCGGGCATGGTTGTGGATGCCGGCATGGCGCAGCGCCTCGTTCAGCGACTTGTACGAGTCGCTCAGCTCGACGTACTTGCCGCACATCGCGATCGTGACCTCACGCTGCGGGTGCTCGACCTCATGGACGAGGTTGTCCCAGCGCGACAGGTCGGTCGGGCGGGTGCTCAGGTGCAGCTTGGTGCAGATCAGCTGGTCCAGCCCCTGCTCGTGCAGCATGCGGGGCACCTTGTAGATCGTGTCGACGTCCCACATCGAGATCACGCCGTACTCGGGCACGTTGGTGAACAGCGAGATCTTCTCGCGCTCGTCTTCCGGGATGCGGCGGTCGGCGCGGCACAGCAGCGCATCGGGCTGGATGCCGATCTCGCGCAGCTTCTGCACCGTGTGCTGGGTGGGCTTGGTCTTGAGCTCGCCGGCGGCTGCGATCCAGGGCACGTAGGTGAGGTGCACGAACGCGGTGTTGTTGGGGCCGAGCTTCAGGCTCATCTGGCGCACGGCTTCCAGGAAGGGCAGGGACTCGATGTCACCGACCGTGCCGCCGATCTCGACGATGGCCACGTCCACGGCGTCGGCCGTGCCCACGCCGGCGCCGCGCCGCACGTATTCCTGGATCTCGTTGGTGATGTGGGGAATCACCTGCACCGTCTTGCCGAGGTAGTCGCCGCGGCGCTCCTTCTCGAGCACGGTCTTGTAGATCTGGCCGGTCGTGAAGTTGTTGCTGCGCTTCATCCGGGTGGTGATGAAACGCTCGTAGTGGCCGAGATCCAGGTCGGTTTCCGCGCCGTCATCGGTCACGAACACCTCACCATGCTGGAACGGTGACATCGTGCCGGGGTCGACGTTGATGTACGGATCGAGCTTGATGAGGGTGACTGAGAGGCCGCGCGATTCGAGGATCGCAGCCAGGGAGGCCGAAGCGATGCCCTTGCCAAGGGAGGACACCACACCGCCAGTGACAAAGACAAACTTGGTCATTGTGTGCAGCGGCCGCTTTCACGACCGCTGTGGTGGTAAAGCGGCATTTTATGCCAAGCCGGGCGGCCCGGGGGGCGCCACCCGGGAGCCTCAGGCCGCCTGCCGATGCGCCTCGTGCTGGCCGGTCTCGAAGGTGTGCAGCCAGTGCAGCACCCGCTCGACCGTCGCACGCGGCTGCTCGAAGGGATAGAGGTGGCTGCCCTCGATCCAGCTCACGCGCCCGCGGGTGAGCTGTTCGGTGGCCCGCATGCCGACCTGCCGCACCTCGACCGAGCGGGTGCCGCCGATGAAGGCCACCGGGCAGGGCAGGCCCTTGCGGCGCAGCAGCGCCTGCAGATGGTGCGGGATCGAGTTGTAGATGTCGGTCTCGATCTCGCGCCGGAAGCTCAGCCGGTGGCCGTCGTCTTCAGGCTGGGTGCCGGCGGCGATGTAGTCGCGCAGCACATCGGGGTCCCAGCGGGCGAAGTTGGGCTTGGAGGCGAAGTGGGCGAAGGCCTCGTCGGGGCTGGCCCAGGTGGTGCGGCGCTGGCGCGAGATCTTGCCGGGCGACACCTTCTGGATCAGCCCGATCGCCTTGGCCAGGCGCACGCTGTGGGCCTTGATGCCGTAGATCACCGGCGAATCCAGCAGTACCACGCTGCGCGCGAGGTCCGGGCGGTGGACCGCCGCCAGCAGGCTCAGGAAGCCGCCCAGCGAGTGCCCGACCAGATGCACCGGGGCTGCGCCCTGGGCCTCGATGAAGTGGATCAGCTGGTCACGCAGGTGCGGCCAGTTGCTGGTGACGGGGTAGCGCGGGTCGTGGCCGAACTTGTCGATGGCGTGCACGGTGAGGCCCGCCGCCTCGAACTGGGCGAACAACTTGCGGTAGGTGCCGGCCGGAAAGCCGTTGGCATGCGAAAAGACGATGGTCGACACGTTCTCAGGCCTCCGGTGCCTGGATCTTGCGGATCGGGTGCATGGCCTCGGGTTGCTGCACCGTGGGGCTGGCCAGCGAATGTTCGGTGGCGTCGGGCCCCCAGACCGGGTCGGGGATGGACTCGAACACCTCCCGCAGGCGCTGGCCCCAGGTGCTGCGGATCATGCGGAAGTAGGTGTTGTTCTCGTCGATGTGGATCACGCGCGAGGCATGCAGCGAGTCGGCTTCGTAGATCAGCATGTCCAGCGGCAGGCCCACCGACAGGTTGGACTTCAGTGTGGAGTCCATCGACACCAGGGCACATTTGGCCGCCTGGTCCAGCGGCGTGGTGGGCGTCACGACCCGATCGATGATGGGCTTGCCGTACTTGGACTCGCCGATCTGGAAGTAGCACACGCCGTCCATGCCGGCTTCGACGAAGTTGCCGGCAGCGTACACGTTGAACAGCCGCATCGGCTCGCCCTTGATCTGACCGCCGAAGATCAGGTTCACGTTGAACTCGATGCCGAAGTTCTTCAGCGACTCGGCATCGCGCTCGTACACCTTGCGCACGGTGGCGCCGACGATGCGCGCGGCATCGAACATGCTGCGGCAGTTCCAGATCGAGATCGCGCCCGCGTCGCTGGGGATGGTCTCGGTGCGCAGCAACTGGCGCACGGCCTGGGTGATGGCCAGGTTGCCGGCCGACAGCATCACCATCGAGCGGTCGCCCGGCTGCTCGTACACCGTCATCTTGCGGAAGGTGCTGATCTGGTCGAGGCCCGCGTTGGTGCGCGAGTCCGACAGGAACACGAGGCCGGCATTCAGCCGCATTGCCACGCAGTAGGTCATGAGGGTCTTCCTTGGAGGTCCTTGAGACGGTACAGGGCGTCCAGCGCTTCACGCGGTGACAGGGTGTCGGGCTGGAGGGCGGCCAGGGCTTCTTCCAGGGCCGAAGCCGAGGCCGGGGCCTCGACCGGCTCGGGGGCCGCCGAAAAAAGGTCGATCTGGGCTTCGTTGGCGCGCTGCTGGGCCTCCAGCGCCTCCAGTGTGCCTCGCGCCTGGCGCACCAGGCTGGCCGGCATGCCCGCCAGGCGCGCGACCTGCACGCCGTAGCTGCGGCTGGCCGGGCCCGGCTGGATGTCATGCAGGAACACGATGCTGTCGCCCGATTCGGCCGCCGCCACATGCACGTTCACCGCCCGTTCGTGCTTCACCGGGAACTCGGTGAGCTCGAAATAATGCGTCGCGAACAGCGTGAACGAGCGGTTGCGATCATGCAGGTGGCTCGCGATGGCGCCGGCCAGCGCCAGCCCGTCGAAGGTGGAGGTGCCGCGCCCGATCTCGTCCATCAGCACCAGCGAACGTTCGGTGGCGCCGTGGATGATGGCTGCGGCTTCGGTCATCTCCAGCATGAAGGTCGACTGTGCATTGGCCAGGTCGTCGGCCGCGCCGATGCGGGTGTGGATCGCATCGATCGGGCCGAGCCGGCATTGCGAGGCCGGCACGTACGACCCCATCGCCGCCAGCAGCACGATCAGCGCCACCTGCCGCATGAAGGTCGACTTGCCGCCCATGTTCGGCCCGGTGATGATCAGCATGCGGCGGTTGGCGTCGAGCCGGCAGTCGTTGGGCATGAAGGGCCCGGTGCCGGTCTCGAGCAGCCGCGCCTCGACCACCGGATGGCGGCCCTGGGTGATGTCGAGACAGGGTTCGCGCACGAACTGCGGCGCGCACCAGTTCAGCGTGGCCGCCCGCTCGGCCAGCGCCGCCAGCGCATCCAGGCTGGCCAGGGCGCGTGCCAGCGCGGTGAGGGCGGGCACATGCGCCTGCAGCTGGTCGAGCAGCTGTTCGTACAGCAGCTTCTCGCGCGCCAGGGCCCGCTCCTGCGCCGACAGCGCCTTGTCCTCGAAGGCCTTCAGCTCGGGCGTGATGTAGCGCTCGGCGTTTTTCAGCGTCTGGCGGCGCTGGTAGTCCAGCGGCACCTTGTCGACCTGGCCTTGCGTGACCTCGATGTAGAAACCGTGCACCTTGTTGAACTGCACCCGCAGGTTGGCAATGCCGGTGCGTGCGCGTTCACGGGCCTCCAGGTCGATCAGGAAGGCGTCGCAGTTCTGGCTGATGCCGCGCAGCTCGTCCAGGTCGGCATCGAAACCCGGGGCGATCACGCCGCCGTCACGCAGCAGCACCGCGGGTTCCTCGGCGATGGCCGCACGCAGCAGGTCGATGACCTCGGCGGACGGGTGCAGCGCCTGTGCACACTGCGCCAGCAGCGCGGGCTGCGCCGGCGGCAGCGTGTCGGCAATGGCGGGCAGGCCCAGCAGCGTGGCACGCAGGCCGGCCAGTTCACGCGGGCGCACCTGGCGCAGCGCGAGGCGGGCGGTGATGCGCTCCACGTCGCTCACATGCCGCAAGGCCTCGCGCAGCGGCTCGAAACCGTGGTCGAGCAAGGCAGCGATGACTTCGTGGCGGCGCGTGGCCTCGGTGCGCTCGCGCAGCGGGTGCGTGAGCCAGCGGCGCAGCGCGCGGCTGCCCATGCCGGTGCGGCAACTGTCGATCACCGACAGCAACGTGGGGCTGTCCTCGCCACGCAGCGTCTGGGTCAGTTCCAGATTGCGGTGGGTGGCCGGCGGCAGTTCGAGCAGGTCGCTGGCGCGCTCGACGCTCAGGTGACTCACATGGGCCAGTGCCTGACCCTGGGTGTGCTCGGCATAGCTCAGCAGGGCGGCCGCAGCGGCCTGGGCGACCGGCAGGTCCTGGGCGTTGTAGCCGGCCAGGCTGGCCACGCGCAACTGCTCGCACAGCTTGCGCAGGCCCAGCGCCGTGTCGAACTGCCAGGCGGGGCGCCGGGTCAGCGGCGCCCGCGACTGCAGCACCGCGGCCGGCCATTCGTCGCGCACGTCGCCGCCGATCAGCAGTTCGGCCGGGTTCAGCCGCGCCAGCCAGGTGGCCAGCTCGCCACTGGCGCATTCGCTCAGGCCGAGCTGCCCGTTGGTCAGGCCCAGCCAGGCCAGGCCAAAGCTGGCGCCCTGCCGGTGCAAGGCCACGAGCAGGGTGTCGCGCTTGTCGGCCAGCAGTTCGCTGTCCGTCACGGTGCCCGGGGTCACCACCCGCACCACCTTGCGCTCCACTGGCCCCTTGGCCGTGGCCACGTCGCCCACCTGCTCGGCAATGGCCACCGGCTCGCCCAGGCGGATCAGCTTGGCCAGATAGGACTCGACGGAATGAACCGGCACCCCGGCCATCACCACCGGCTGCCCGGCGGTCTGGCCGCGGGTGGTCAGCGTGATGTCGAGCAGCCGGTTGGCCTTGATCGCGTCATCGAAGAACAACTCGTAGAAGTCGCCCATCCGGTAGAACAGCAGCGTGTCGGGGAAGTCGGCCTTCAACCCGAAGTACTGCGCCATCATGGGCGTGTGGGAAGGTGTGGCGGAAAGGCTCATGCGGGTCCGTAGCGTTGCCGCAATTATCCCGGTTCCCGCGGGGTGGCCCGCTGTGGCCGCCGGCGTGGGCTCGCCTGCGCGATCGTGTGCCGTTGCCGACAACCACGCGATCGGGGGCCCCAAGTTTCAAAAGGCGGTTGCAGGGGTGTGCCGCTACTGCACCTCAGGCTTCCAATGGACGATGCACATTCAGGGCGTGTCAGATGGGGGAATCCGATGTCGGCCAGGTGGACTGGAGCGGCGACATCGCACGTTCATCGGCGAAGGAATTGAAGTTTGAAGTGTTTTGACTGATCGTAGTCAGGCTACGATCCATCAAGCCGTTCGAAGTTGACGATCTCTTGGAGAAGGTGTTTGAATCGTAGTATGGCTACGACTGAAGCAGGCAAACTAAAGACGCTCTACACCCGCTTGCCACCGGGAACGCCAGTGACCTCGGAGGACCTCGCGGGCATGGGCATCTCCGCGGACCTGGCCGTGCACTATGTGCGCTCGGGCTGGCTCACGCGCCTGACGCGCGGGGTGTTCTGCCGCCCCAATGACGCCTTGGCGCTGCACCCGAGCCTGCTTCTGCTGCAGCGTCGCTTCGAGGGTCTGCACGTGGGCGGGAAGACGGCGCTGGATTGGTACGGCGTGCGGCAGTACGTGGCGCAACAGCCGGTCCTGCGGCTCTACGGCTGGGCAGCCGGGCGCCTGCCGGAGTGGTTCACCGAGCGTTTTCCGGCGGAGTACCACCGCAAGCGGCTGTTCGATGAACAGCCCAGCGACTTGCTGCACGTCGGGCCATTCGAGAGGCGCGGCGGGGCGCCGCAGGTGTCGGCGCCGGAACGCGCGCTGCTGGAGTTGCTGAGCGACGTGGGCGTGCGCCAGCCGCTGCAGGAAGCGCGTGAACTGGTGGAGGGCGCCTACGGCTTGCGCGCCGACGTGCTGCGCGAACTGCTGCAGCGATGCACGAGCGTCAAGACCGTACGGCTGTGCCTGCAGCTTGGCCGCGAGACTTCGGTGCCCTGGGCAGCGAAGCTCGATCCGGCCACGCTGCCGACGGGCAGTGATCGGGCCTGGGTGTCGCGATCGGCCGAAGGCCTGCTGGTGCTCAAGCCATGAACCAGACCTATCTCGACACCGCGCGCTTGTTGGTCCAGATCGCGCCGCTGGTGTTTGTCGACGACACGTTTGCGCTGAAGGGCGGCACCGCGATCAACCTGTTCGTGCGCGACATGCCGCGCCTGTCGGTGGACCTCGATCTGGTCTTCCCCGACCACACCCTGCCGCGCGAAGAGGCGCTGGCGCGCATCAATGAAGCCGTGCGGCAGGTGGCCGAGCGCTTGAAGAAGCGGGGCCTGCATGTGCACGCGCCGGCGGCGGCCGCAGGCGAGACCAAGCTGCTGGTGCGCCGCGGCCCGGTGCAGGTCAAGGTCGAAGTCAACTTCGTGATGCGCGGCACCGTGCGACCCGTGCGCCAGGCCTCCCTGACGCCGGCCGCGCGCGACGTGCTGATGGCCGACCTGGAGATTCCGGTGGTCTCGCTGGAGGACATGTACGGCGGGAAGCTGGTCGCGGCACTGGACCGCCAGCATCCGCGCGACCTGTTCGACGTGATGCAGCTCTTCGCACACGAAGGCATCACACCCGGCATCCGGCGCGCCTTCGTGGTCTACCTGGCCAGCAGCAACCGGCCGGTGCATGAGGTGTTGTTCCCGCCGTTTCGCGACATCCGGCACGACTTTGAGCACAACTTCCAGGGGATGACGGTCGAGCCGGTGCCGCTGGAATCCTTGCTCGCAGCACGCGAGCGGCTGGTCCAAGAGGTTCAACGTGGGCTGGATGAAAGCGAGCGGCGCTTCTTGCTGTCGCTGGTGGCCGGTGCACCCGAGTGGGCGGTTTTGGACGTCACCCATCTCGAACACCTGCCAAGCGTGCGCTGGAAGCTGCACAACCTGGCGCAGCTGCGAAAGACCAGCCCGAAGAAGTTTGCCGAGCAGGCGACATTGTTGGCCGCCCGGCTGAATGATTAGGCCAATTCGATAGCGCGCTCGACGAAAACGAGGAGACATGCACCCAATTCAAATGCAGGAGGACGACCGAGGCATCGGGAAGGACTACACCGCGTTCATCAGCAGGTTCGAGGCGACCCGCGGGCCGGCGCCTGTCACGGTGAGTGCCCCTGCGCGATCGTGCCGTTGCCGGCAACCACGCGATCGGGGGCCCCAAGTTCTAGGGGGGAGGGGGGTTGTGCCGCGCGGCGTGTCCCTACCATGCGCGGGTGTTCAACCTCGCGTCCACAGGAAAGGGCCCA
>CBFGPV010000001.1:0-114722 GCA_965650765.1 uncultured Burkholderiales bacterium | reverse complement strand
ACTTCGCGGAGTCGGCCGCGATGATGAAGTCGCACATCATCGCCAGCTCGCAGCCCCCGCCCAGCGCAAAGCCGGACACGGCCGCGATCACCGGCTTGCGCACGCGCTTGAGGGTTTCCCAGTTGCGGGTGATGAAGTCCTGCTTGAAGACCTCGGTGTAGGTCTTGCTGGCCATCACCGAGATGTCGGCCCCGGCGGCAAACGCCTTGTCGCTGCCGGTGATGATCATGCAGGCGATGCCGTCGTCGCCGTCGAAGGCCAGCAGCGCGGCGCCCAGTTCATCCATCAGGGCATCGTTGAGCGCGTTGAGCTGCTTGGGCCGGTTCAGCGTGATCACGCCGTACTTGAGCGGCCCCTGGCCGCGGGTGTCGACGAGGATGTTGTCGTAGGTCATGCCGGGTCTCCTGAAAATGCAGCCTGCACTATACGGACAATGCTGCCGCCGCCCCGGCCCTGCCGTGAAATCTGACCGCGACGGCCCGCCATGCAGGCCCCGCCCAGTGATACCCTGATGGCACAAGGGGGCAGCCAGTTGTAAGCTGCGTGAAAACCACGGACCTAGGCTACCGATGGCAACGGTGTACCGTAAGACAGAAAAAGGGCAGGCAGAGGTAACGACGCGGCAGAACAACCTGGCGCTGAAGCTGAGATCGGCACTGATCATGGTGGACGGCCGTCGCACCGACGACGACCTTCTGAAGATGATCCCCGGCAATGCACAGGAACTGCTGGAGACGCTGCTGAACGATGGCTTCATCGAGGTGATCGGCCAGACCGCCAGCCGGCCCGGCCCGGTGGAACGCCAGGCTGCCGCCGCTGCGGAAGCCCCCGCGATGCTCGACACCGTGCCGGTGATGCCCGAGCCCACGGGCGCGGCGCTGGTCAGCATGCGCACGGCCGCCATGCGCTTCATCACCGAGCAGATCGGCCCGCTGGGCGATGACCTGGGCCTGCGCATCGAACGCGCCAAGACCTGGCAGGACCTCAAGCCGCTGCTGGTCATGGGTGTGCGCATCCTGCAGGACAACCGCGGGCCTGGCACCGCCGACGCCTTCAAGGGCCGCTTCCTTGACCCCTACTGATCGCCTGTTGCGTCCTCAGCCGCCCTCGGGTTGCGCCTGTTCGGGCAGCTTCTCGATCATCAGGTCGACATAGGTCGACTCGTCCTGCCGGATGCGGATGCGCACCGGCAGGTACTGCAGGGTCGGGGCATACCAGATTTCAACTTCCAGGTCCTTGCGCGGCTTGTCCGGGCGACGTGGCTTGAGGTGCAGGACCGGCACCTCGCCGAACGGTGTGGCCAGCGTTTCCTCTTCCAGCACGTCATAGACCCACAGGTTGAGGTGGCGCGGCAGCGCGAGCGGAAAGGCCAGCGACTGCCCGGGCCGCAGCAGGTGGGGCTCCCGCATGAAACGCTGCGTCAGCTGCACGAACTGGCTGGCCGTGTCCTGCACGCCCGGCTGGCTGGGCACTTGCGTGCCATTGGCCAGGGTCACCGTGCCGGGCTCCAGCCGCACCGTGGACTGGCGTGTGCGAAAGCCGGTGCGTGTCACTTCGTCATAGCGGTGCGGCACCAGCCCGCTGTCGGTGATCACGCCGTCACTGCTCATGCGCCGGCTCATCAGCGGGGCAAAGCTCGGGCCGATCAACACGTCCAGGTGCACCTGGTAGCGCTCGCCGGCCTTGATCCACTCCACCTGCGCCGTGCCTTGCACATCGCCGCGGTAGTAGCCGGTGAGCGTATAGCTCATGCGGGTGGATGGCGGCCAGACGAATGCCGTCGTCTGTACTGCCGCCGACGGGCCGGCCTGGGCCGTCGAGGCAGCGGCCGATGCGCTCGGTGCAGCGGCCATCACGGCCGGCCGGTCGCCCTCGGACCGATCGCCTGGCGATGTGTCCTGCAGCGCCGGGCGGGAAGCATCGGGGGCAGGCGCCTCCAAAACAGCTTGTGCCTGCGGTCCGACCGCGCTGACCGGTGTGTCGCGCGGGAGCGCCTCCGGAGCCAGGGCCACCCCAGATGCGGACTCGGCTGCGCTCACCACGGACGGCTCCACGACAGGCTCTGGCTCTCGCGCGGGTTCGGGGACAGGTTCGGGCTTGGGTTCCGGCGCACTGGCAGCTGGCTCGGCCGCGTCGGCACGGACCAGGGCTGCCACCGTCGCCGCCGGAGGTGTCGGTGCGGCGGGCGCTGGTGGAGGCGCAGGTTCTGAAACTGCCGGCGGCGCCTCGGGCACGATCTGCCGCGCGTAGACAGCCTGAATCCTGTCGGGCGCCTGGCCACCGGCCGCCCGGCCAAGCCGGGCGCCCAGTTCATCGACAACCCAGGCATGGGCCAGGGCCACCGCGGCCACCAGCACAAGCAGCGCACGCAGGTGGCGATGCCGCGGCCGGTCGGGGCCGGCCGCGGCAGAACCTGGACTCAGCGCGGGTGCAACCATGCCTCGCGCCGGGCCAGGACCTCATCGCCGCCCGAGGTCACGGCCGACAACTGCACCGCGCCTTCTCCGGCAGGCGCCTGGAGCTGCAGCCGCCTCAGGCGCTGGTCGCGCGAGACCAGCAGCACCGCCGGCTCACGGTCCAGTGCCGGGGCATACAGGCCGATGTCGTCGAGCTTGCGCAAGCGCCAGTCATTGACCGCCAGCACTTCGTCGCCCGCGGCGAGCCCGGCCTGCTCGGCCGGACTGCCGCGCAGCACCGCACGGATCTGAACGGCGCTGCCGTCCACCGCACGCACCCCCAGCCGCTGGGCCCAGGTGACCGTCTCGCGGCGCCACTGCACCCCCAAGGCCTGCAGCAGCGGCTGCAGCGGGAGGTCCTGCGTGCCGTGCACCCATTGCGCCAGCTCGCGTGCCATCGGTCGGCCCGCCACCTCCTGCAGCACGGCCAGCACATCGGTCTCGCTGATGGGGCCGCCCTGGCTGCGCGCCCACAGGCCGCGCATCACGTCGTCGAGCGAACCGCGGCCCTCGCGCCGCAGGCTCAGGTCGATCGCCAGGCCCACCAGCGCCCCCTTGGTGTAGTAGCTGATGGTGGCGTTGGGCGTGTTCTCGTCCTGCCGGTAGTACTTGACCCAGGCGTCGAAGCTGGCCTGGGCCACGCTCTGCACCTCACGCCCGGGCAGCGTGATGACGTTGGTGATCGTCTTGCCCAGCAGCTTGAGGTAACGTGCCTCGTCGATCAGCCCGGCGCGCACCAGGAACAGGTCGTCGTAGTACGACGTGAAGCCCTCGAAGAACCACAGCAGCTCGGTGTAGTTCTCGCGTGTGTAGTCGTAGCGCGTGAAGTCGGCCGGGCGCATGCGCTTGACGTTCCAGGTATGGAAGTACTCGTGGCTGATCAGGCCCAGCAGCGTCACATAGCCGTCCGACTGGGCAGCATCTCCTTGTCGCGGCAGGTCGCGGCGCGAGCAGATCAGCGCCGTGCTGGCGCGGTGCTCGAGGCCACCGTAGCTGTCGTCCACCACGTTGAGCATGAACACATAGCGGCTGAACGGCGCACGGCGCCGGCTGCCCTGGCGCGGCCCGTGCCAGAAGGTGATCTCGGCCTCGCAGATGCGCTGGGTGTCGCGCAGCAGGCGCTCGCCGTCGAAACCCGGCGCGGCGCCGGCCACGATGAACTCATGGGCCACCCCACCGGCGCGGAACGCACGCTTCCAGAACGTGCCGAGTTCGAACGGATGGTCGACCAGCTCGTCGTAGTCGGCAGCCTCGTACCGGCCTTGCCCACGGGCATCGACCTCGACGGCCGGCATGGCCGTGGCCGCCTGCCAGCCCTTGGGCAGGGCGCGGAGTTCGACTTGATGCGGTTCGTGCTCGCGGCCATGGACCCGCAGGAACACGCTGGTGCCGTTGAAAAAGCCGCGCGTGCTGTCGAGGAAGGCCGCGCGCACCGAGGTGTCGAACGCATAGACCTCGTAGCTGAGCTCCAGTGCCCCCCGCCCGTGGCACGCCACCTCCCAGGTGGCCTTGTCGAGCTGGCGCAACTCGACCGGCAGCTTGCCCTGGCGGGCCTGCAGCCGCTGCAGGTGCCGCGCGAACTCGCGCACCAGGTAGCTGCCCGGAATCCACACCGGCAGGGACACGGTCTGGCGCGCGGCCGGCTGGGCAATGCGCACGGTCACCTTGAAGAGGTGGGCATGCAGGTCGAGCGGTTCGATGCGGTAGGAAATCATGACTTGGGACCAGGTTCGGATCGGGAAGGACGGGCTCGACGTGGAACGGGCCGGCCGTGGGCTCGACTCAGCTGCCGGCGGCGCCAAGAAAACAGCTCAGGCTCGCCACGGCCGTGAGCCGGAATCTCAGCACCAGCCAGGCTGCCATGCCGTGACGGGGGTAGATGCGGCGGTCGACGAGGTAGCACACGATCAGCATCGCCCCGAGCACGACCAGCCCTGCGTACGCGGGCATCACGACCCCCACCCAGGCCACCAGCGAGGGCACCACGCCCCAGGCGAACAAGGATGGCGACGGCACCTGCTGGCGCATGCCCAGGCCCCAGTGGATGCCGCCAAGAAAGGACACGATGACGGCCGCATAACCGGCCAGCATCAGCGTTGCATAGGGCTGCACCTCGCGGTGCACCAGCCACACCAGGGCGGCACCCAGCACGAACGGCAGGAGGCCGGCGTAACCCAGGCGCAAGGCAATCGGATTCATGGATCAGGGACTTCAGGTCGGTACAGCCGCGATTGTGGCCCGAGCTGCCCCAGGTCCGCTCGGTGCGGGCCACCCGACCGGGCGCCCGTCAAAAAGATTCTTCCGGAGCCGGCAACAGTGCGTTGCCACAGCCGGGCTTTTTCCGAGCCCGGGTAATCCCTAGTATTCAGTCATCGGATTGACGGTCCTGCAACGACACCCAACGGTGCGAACCGAACGCGATCCGTGATCGACCCACACGACATCGACTTTCGAAAGGAACCCTCATGAACAAGCTGCTCGCCTCCGCCATCGTTTCTGCCGCCGCCCTGCTGTCCGCCGGTGTGCAGGCCCAGGAAGCCACCGTCGAACCCGCACCGGCCGTGTCGCAGAAGACCCGTGCCCAGGTGCTGGCCGAACTGGCCCAGGCCCGTGCCGACGGCTCCATCAAGGCCGTGAGCGCCGGCTACATCGAACCGGCCAAGTCGGTGCGCACCCGCGCTGAAGTGCTGGCCGAGGTGCGCAATGCCAAGGCCAATGGCGAATATGCCGCGCTGAACAGCGAGACCGTCGACCCGGTGGCCGTGCAGCAACTGCTGGCCCGCAATCAGGCCGCCACGCAACTGGCCGGCACCGCCGCCACCGACCGCGCCGTGCGCTGAGCCGGCGCGCTGCCAGACGGCATGCGGGGGCCTCGGCCCCTTGCCACACGAACACCAACACCAACACAAAGGCCCGCTGATGCGGGCCTTTGTGCGTCATCGCCCGCCGATCGGCGTCGCGGTCACTTCGTGGACGACTTCGCCGCCAGATGCAGCTCGATCTGGTCGGCCGGCAGTGCGCCGGGAATGCGGCTGCCGTCCTCGAAGATCAGCGCCGGGGTGCCGTTCACGCGGTGCTTGCGGGCAAACTCGACGGTGCGCGTGACCGCCGCAGAATCGCACTTCGCTGCGGCCGGCTCAGGCGGGGTGTCACGCAGCATCCAGTCCTGCCAGGCCTTGAGGCGGTCCTTGGCGCACCAGATGCCACGCGACTTGGCGTCGGAGTCCGGGCCGATCGGCACCGGGTACAGGAAGGTGTAGACGGTGACGTCCTTGATCGACTGCAGGTCACGCTCGAAACGCTTGCAGTAGCCACAGTTCGGGTCGGCAAACACGGCCAGCTTGCGCTTGCCGCTGCCGCTCTTCCAGACGACGGCGTCCTTCAGCGGCAGGCTGTCGAACTCGATCGCTGTGACCTGGCTCAGGCGCTCCTGGGTGAGGTTGAGCCGCTGACGGGTGTCGATCACCTCGCCCTGGATCAGGTAGTTGCCGTCCGGGTCGGTGTAGAAAAGTTCATGGCCGATGCGAACCTCATACAGCCCGGGCATCGGTGTCTTCGAGATCTCGTCGATCTTCGGCAGCTTGGGCAGGCGCTCACCGAGGTTCTTGCGGATCGTCGCCTCCTGGGCATGCGCCATCCCGGCCGCGAGACACAACACGGCCAGGCTGGCCAGCTTTCGATACTGCATGGGGTACTTTCGTGCGCGTTTCAGGAGTCGAGCGCGTGCGAGGTGAGCCAGCGCTTCAACGGGGGCAGATGCTCCACTAGAGTCAGGCCGCGATTGCGGAGTTCCTTGACCGGGGCGGCCGGCGTGGCAAACAGGTGCAACAGGCCGTCGGTCACCTGGCGCATGGCCCAGGTCGGGGCGGCGCGCCTGCGCCCATAGCGGCGCAGCAGCTTTTCGTCACCCAGGGGCCGCCAGCGCTCGCGCGCTGCGAGCACGTCGCACAGCGCCTGCACGTCGGCCAGGCCCAGGTTCAGGCCCTGGCCGGCCAGCGGGTGCACCACGTGTGCGGCGTCTCCGAGCACGACCCACCCGGGGCCGCTCCAGCGATCGGCCTGGGCCAGCACCAGCGGCCAGGCGGCCCGCCCCGAGCCCAGTTGCAGCCGACCGGCCACACCGCCTGTGGCCTCGTTCAGGGCCTGCTCGAACTCGGCCGGCTCGGTCTCGAGCAGGCGCCGGGCCTCGGCTTCGGGCAGGGACCACACCAGCCCGTACGAGCGCCCGGGTTCGGGCACCGCAAACGGCAGCAGGGCCAGGATGTCGGGGGAGCGGAACCATTGCCGGGCCAGCCCGCGGTGGGGCTGATCGGACAACAGGCGTGCGGCAATCGCCGTCTGGCCGTAGGCATGCCGGTCCCAGTGCACACCGCGCGCCTCGCGGGCCGCCGAGAACTTGCCCTCGCAGATGGCCACCAGGGCGGCATCGACCTCACGGTCGACCAGCGTCACATGCGGCTGGTACTCGAGCGCTCGGGCCAGGCTCTGGTCGAGGGCCTGGGCATCGACGATCCAGGCCAGTTCACGCACATGCTGGTCCCAGGCAGAAAACCCGAGCTGCCCCGGCGAACTGCCGTCGCCATGCACCGCCATGTCATAGACCGCCGTGCGCGCGGCCTCGGGCAGGCCGTCCCAGGCTTTCACCGCGCGCAGCAGCTGGATCGACTTGCTGCTCAGCGCATAGGCTCGCAGGTCTTCCGTGGCGGCGGCGCCCGAGGGCGCGGTGGCGGGGGCGGACAGGGCCACGTTCAGCCCCATCCGGCCCAGCATCAGGGCCAGGGTCTTGCCCACGATGCCGCTGCCGAGAATGGACACGTCATACCGGTTCATCCGGCCGGATTGTAGGCGTGCAGGCACAATCGCCGGTCCACCCACACCGGCCCCATGCATCCCGTCACCTCACGTGCACCGCACCTTGCCGCCCTGCTGATCGCCGTCGCGCTGATCGGGCTGGGGGCGGCGCTCGCCTGGGTGCATGCCCGCTTCGACGCCCGCGCCCAGGTCGACCGGGCCGTGATGTGGCTCGACCAGCAGCACCAGCGGCACCTCGAGGTTGCGGGCGAGCCGCGCTTCGAGCTGCTGCCGCTGCCCACGCTCCGCTTGGCCGGCGTCACGCTGAGCGAAGCCGGCAGCGCCGCCGAGGCGGCATACGCTGATGAACTGACGCTGCGCCTCGAACTCCTGCCCTTGCTGCAGGGGCGCGTGCAGATCAGCGCAGTCGAGGGCCGCGGCATGCGCCTGAGCCTGCAGCGCGAGCGCGACGGCCGTCACAGTTTCGACGACCTGGTGGGCCGCCCGGGCGCCACCCACGGTCTGAATCTGGATGCGCTGGCGCTGCGCGATCTTCGCCTGCGCGTGGACGACCTGCTCACCGGCCTGCGGGCCGACGCCACCGTCCAGCTGCTTTCGCTCGATCACCTGCAGGCCGGCGCACCGGCGCCGATGTCCGCCCAGATGACGCTGGACCTGCGCTCGCCCTCGGGGCCGGTGCTGGGCGGCGAGATGCGGGTCTCGGCCCGCATGTCCCTGGACCGCGAGCGCAACACGATGGCCTTGACCGGCCTCGACCTGAAGCTGCGCGGACAGGCCCTGGCGCTCAACGACGTCGACCTGCGACTGGTCAGCACCCGCCTGCGACACGACCTGCGCACCGCGGTCACCCAGGTGCAGGACCTGCGTGTCGATGGCCCACTGGCACTGGCAGGCCTGCGGGCGCACAGCGCATCGGTGTCGGCCGCCACGCTCACCCTGGACCCGCATCGTGACCTGCTGCACGCCAGCCGACTGACGGCCCGCGCGCGCGGCATGCAGGAGCGCCGCCCATTCGAAGCCGAGCTGCAGTGGCCGTGGCTGGAGCTGCAGAACCGCCGGCTCGCCGGCAGCGGCGGCCAGGCGAGCGCGCAATGGACCGGGCCGTTCGGCACACTCGTGGCCCACCTGAGGCAGGGGTCGGCCGATGCCGGCGCCCCGCCGCAGCCACTGGGCCACATCGAGCGCATCGAGCTGCCCGAGGTGCACGCACGGCTGATGCTGCAGGGCCGGCTCGACCCCCTGGGCAACGCCCGGGCCGACCTGCACATCGCGCCGGCCCAGGCTGCCGTGGCGCTCGAACGCATGGAGCTGCGACTGGCATGGCCTGACACCCTCCGCACCCCGCTGCCGCTGCTGCTGGTGGGCCGCGCCGAGGTGGGCCCGCGCACGGCACGCTGGCAGGTCGACGCGGCCTTGGCCGGTCATGCCCTCGCCCTCGAAGGACAGGCACTGTGGGCCGGCAACGAACCCGACATTCGCCTGAACGCGCGCATCGACACGCTCGATCTCGACCCCTGGTTCGCCGCCACGGCGGCGTCCACCGCGGCGCCGTGGCGCCCCCTGGCTGCCGCCCCCGCCGGGCCGACCCGCACCGGCGGCCCGGACGACACGCCCCATCCCGTGGACCTCTCCGGCCTGCGTCAGCTGAAGGGCGCCTTCAACCTGGCCGCGCGCACCGTGCGCGCCGGTGGCCAGGAATTCCGGCGCTTCGACGCCCAGGCCACGCTGGAAGGTGGAATGCTGCGCGTGGCCCGGTGGCGCACCCTGGCCTGGGGCGGACAACTGGCCGGCACGGCTTTTGCCGACGCGCGGGCCCAGCGCCTGATGCTGCGTGCCGACGCCGGCGGCATCCACCTGCATGAGCCGGCACGCTGGCTGCTGGGCACCAGCCCCATGCACGGCACGGGCCGCCTGAGCCTGGAGGTGGAAACCGCAGGGCAATCGCGCGAGGAGCTGGTGCAGCGCCTCGCCGGGCGCGCGACATTGCGACTCCAGGGCGGCGCGGTGCTCGGCCTGACCGGCGGCGCAGCCGAGGCGTCCGGCGCCCTGCCCGTGAACGATCTGCGTGCCAGCTTCGAGGTGCGCGACGGCCTGGTCGTCAGCGAACGCCTCGATGCCGCGTCGCCGGCCGGGCGGCTGGACGGCCTGCTGGCCATCGACCTGGCGCAACGGCGCGCCGAAGGCCGCCTGCGCCCCGACCCGTCCACGAACTGGATCTGGGCACCTCGCCCTGCCCCGTCACCCGCGGCCGCCGGCCCGGCCGGCGCCCTCACCGACCGACTGAAAGGACTCTTCCCATGAGCGATGTGAACTTCCGGATCGCCGCGCTGGCGGTCTACCCGATCAAGTCCTGTGCCGGGGTGGCGCTCGACGACAGCCTGCTGATCGAGACCGGACTCGAGTTCGACCGGGCCTGGATGGCGGTGGACGAGCACGGCGAGTTCGTCAGCCAGCGCGAGTTGCCGCGCATGGCCCTGATCCAGCCGCAGATGCGCCAGGCCGACATGGTGTTGCGAGCGCCCGGCATGCTGGCGCTGCACATCGCCTACGACACGGTCGAAGCGCCGACCCGGGTCCGCGTGTGGGACGACCAGGTCAAGGCCTACGACATGGGCGACCTGGCCGCCCAGTGGTTCACCGACTTCCTCGGCCGCAAGGTGCGCCTGGTGCGCTTCGACCCCGAACAGCGGCGCCTGTCCAGCATGAAGTGGACCGACGGCATCGAGGCCGAGAATCAGTTCAGCGACGGCTTCCCCATCCTCGTGGCTTCGGTCGAGGGCCTCGCCGCGCTGAACGAACGCCTGACGCAGCGCGGTCAGCCCGCGGTCACGATGGCGCGTTTCCGGCCCAACCTGGTGATCGAAGGTCTGGACACCCCGCTCGACCCCCACGGCGAGGACTACCTCGACGAACTGGCCATCACCACCGAGCAAGGCACGGTACGCCTGAAACTCGTGAAGCCCTGCGCCCGCTGCCCCATCCCGAACGTCGACCCCGACACCGGCACCCCCGGCCATGAACCCGGCGACACCCTGGCGACCTACCGGCGCGACGCCCGGCTGGACGGCGCCGTCACCTTCGGCATGAATGCCATCGTGCTGGAAGGGATCGAGCATGTGCTGCGCCGTGGCGCCACCGGCGAGGCGACGCTGAAGTTCGATTGAGCCCGCGTTGCGCCGGCTTCGGCGCAACGGGCTGAAGCTGATCGCCCGGCGGCAACACAGCGGTCCACGCACACGCTCGATGCGTACGGCACACCATGTCGCCAGGCGCACCCGATGCCCGCACGATGTGTTGCCGCGCGAATGTGTTGTATTGTTTTGCGATGCAAAGCTCAGCCCAGGAACTCGGCCAGTTCCTCGAAACCCTGGCCCGTGAAGCCCGCGCGGGCGACCGGCTCCCCCCGATCCGTGAACTGATGCAGCGCTTCGGTGCGTCCCAGGTGGCCGTGCAGCGTGCCTTCCAGGAGCTCAAGGCGCGCGGCCTGATCGAGTCGCAAGTGGGGCGAGGCACCTACTTCCGCGCGCACGGTGCGCCGTCCGCCGACCACGGTGAGGGCGCACCCGCGGGCGCACCGCCGCGTGTGCCTGTGCCGGCGGCCGTGCGCTCGGTGTTGCTGCTGCGCCGGTCGATCAGCATCGCGCGTGGCCGTGTGCTGGTGGAGGGGCTGCATCGGCGCTTCGCGGCCGACGGGCACCGCGTGCTCGAGGTCTCCTACACCGATTCGGAACACGCTCGGACGGTGTTGAAGGCCCTGCCTTCGTTTGATGCCTGTGTGGTGCAGTCGACTTACCGCACGCTGCCCATCGACCTGCTCGCACCGCTGCGCGAAAAATGCCGCGTGCTTGCCGTCGACGGCGCGGCCCTGGTCGGCGCGGACGTGGAGGCCGTGGGCACTGAATGGGGTGAACCACTGGCCCAGGCGGTGGCGACGCTGCAGCGGGCCGGACACCGCAGCATCGCCTACGCCAGCACGGACCAGCCCTTCCTGGCCACCCAGCTCGGCCGCAGGCGGTTCGAGCACCTGCGCGAATCGCAGGGCGATGTGGCACTGCACGACCTCACCGTGCCGCACATGCCCGACGAGCACTACACCGAAGCCCTGGTGGGCCAGCTCAAGGCCTTGGTCGATGCGTCGGGGCGACTGCCGTTCACCGGCCTCGTGGCCTGGGGGATCGAAGACGGCACGGCCTTTCGCACGCGGCTCGAAGCGGCCGGCATCGACGTGCCGCGTGCGCTCAGCGTGGTCCTGCTCGGCCGCACCGACCTGGCAAACGAGCATGGGGGTTACTTCGACGTGGTGGGCTGCAGCGTGATCGACCAGGTCGAGATGCTGTACCGGGCCATCCATGATCGATGGGCGGCACCGGCCTCGCCCTATGGCGTGCGGTTCACCCCGGTTCGTTCCCTGGCGGGCTTGTCGATTGCTCCTCCCTGGTCGGCATGAGGGGTGTGACCGGCTGACGGCGTTGCGCCATGGCCGCGCAGCACACGCCCTGCCACTTCATCGGTGAGCGCCTCCGAGGCACCGAGGTAGCGCTCCGGGCGCAGGGCGTCGAGCAGGTCGCCAGGCAGGTCCAGCCCCTGGAGCATCGGATGCGCCCGGATCGCCAGCACAAACGGCACCTGCGCCGACTGCGCCTGCTGGGCCGCGTCGTACAGCACCTTGTGGGCCGTATGACGCCCGATGAGCGGGGTCAGGCGCATCATCACCGCCTCCGAGCTGATCAGTCCGGACGTACACGCCAGGTTGTGCTGCATCGCCTGCGGATGCACCACCAGCCCCCTGGCCAGTGCGCTCAGGGTCTCGGCGATCGACGCGGCCAGCATGGCCACCTCCGGCAGCAGGGTGTCGGTGACGTTGGTGGTCGATGAATCGCCTTCGTCCATCCGCACCATGGCCTCCAGCGCCATCGGCACGCGCCCGCGCAACATGCGGCACAGGCTGGCCAGCAGCAAGGCAGTCGACGGGTTGCGCTTGTGCGCCATCGTCGAGCTGCCCACCTTGCCCAGGTGGAACGACTCGGCCAGCTCGCCGATCTCGCTGCGCTGCATGAACACGACGTCCTGCGCGATCTTCTGCGCCGTGCCGGCGAGCACGCCCAGCGCGGCGATGTAGTCTGCCGCCCGGTCATACGACGAGCGCAATGGCAGACCCGCAGGCTGGAGCCCCAGACGTGCGGCGAGCCGGCGCTCGACCTCACGCCCGGCAGGACCCATGGCCGCAAAGGTGCCGATCGCGCCGCCCATGCAGGCCGGGAACGAGGTGTCGAACCGGTGCAGCAGGCGCTCCCGGTCGCGACCGATCTCGTCGAGCCATCCGCTCAGCTTGAAGCCGAAGGTCATCGGCAGCGCATGCTGGCCATGGGTGCGACCGGCCTGAACGGTGGACCGGTGCGTCAGCGCCAGATCGGCCAGTGTGGTCATCGCGTCGTCCAGCTGGCTGACGATGAGCGCATGGGTGGCCTTCATCTGCAGGGCGGTGGCGGTGTCGAAGATGTTCTGTGTGGTCGCCCCCCAGTGCAGATAGCCCGCGGCGGGCTCGCCGCACAAGGCCTCGAAGCGATGCAGCACTGGCACCAGCGGATGCTGCGCGAACGCGATCTTCTCGGCCAGCGCATCGGTGTCGAACAGGGTGGCGCGGGCATGAGCGGCGATGGTGGCAGCCGCATCGGCCGGGATCAGCCCCAGCTCGGCCTGGGCCTGGGCCAGCGCCGCTTCCACGTCCAGCCAGGCCTGCAGGGTGGCCGTGTCGTTCCAGAGTTGCTTCGCCTGGGTGCTGAACCAGTGGCGGGTGATGAAAGAGTCAAACATTCCGGTGTTCATACAAGTGGGTGACCGTGTCGGGTTGTGTCGGCGGTGTGTCGATGAGTGTGTTGCCAGGCCGTATGCATGCAGGGCGCGGTGGGCGATGTGTTGTATGCATTGTGTTGACACAATACACGATACATCAATACACTGCATACGCGCTGATCACAATTTGTACGGCGCCAGCCCACACAGGAGACACACTTGAAGACTTCCGCCCTTCAGGCGCGCGCCGTTCTCGCCCGCCTGCGCACCGGTTCAGCCGTCACCCTCACGGCCTTGCTCGGGGCTGCAGCCGCCCAGGCTCAGTCGTCCGTCACGATCTACGGAATCATCGACCAGGGGATCAGCCGCGCGAACAGCGGCACCACCCCCGGGGCCATGCTGCCGGGACGGGGCACGCCCGGCGAATGGGTCCTCAAGGCAGGCAACACCTCGCGGATCGGGTTCCGCGGCCGGGAAGACCTGGGCAGCGGCGGCTACGCGCGCTTCCAGATCGAACACCGCTTTGCGGCCGACACCGGCGCCTCGAGCAATGCGAACGTGTTCTGGCTCGGTCGTTCGGTGCTCGCCCTGGGCAACAATGCCTGGGGCGAGGTGTATGCCGGGCGCGAGTACTCGGCTGCGTTCTGGGTGCCGCTGTTTGCCGACCCCACCTCGTGGAGCTATGTGAGCCAGCTGGGTTCGGCCTACACCTATGCGGGCTACACCGCGGTGCCCTCGTCGGTGGAGGCCACCAACATCCGCTGGTCGAACTCGATCGGCTACAAGTCGCCGAACTTTGGCGGTGTGACCTTCGAGCTGGCCACGGCCCTGGGCGAAGGGGTGCGTCGCAGGGACACCTCCGGCAACATCCAGTACCGGCAAGGGCCGGTCTGGGGAGGCTTTGCATTCGACCGCCTGGACGGCGACAACAACCTGATGATCCTGGCCGGTGGTTACGACTTCGGCGCCGTGTTTCCCACGGCAACCTACTCGCGCGCCAAAGGCGGCGTGAACGGTGACGCCACGTCGTTCAGCCTGTCGCTGCGTGCGCCGGTGTCCTACGGGCGGATCTATGCGTCCTACGGAGCCCATCGCCCAAAGAGCAACCTGGACTCCTGGATGCTGGGCGCGGGCACCGAATACACGCTGAGCAAACGCAGCCTGCTCTACTTCAACGTCGGTTCGGCCAAGCGCGACGGCGCCACGCGCACGACCGCCGTCGACGCCGGCTTCAAGCACACTTTCTGAGGAGGCCGGCCATGAAACGCAATTTCCTCGTCGCGTTCGGCGCCTTGGCGCTGGCAGTGGCCACGCTGTCCCCCGCGCGCGCGCAGAGCGACAAGCCGATCTCGCTGGTCGTGGGCTACTCCGCCGGCGGCAGCGCCGATCTGGTGGCGCGCGCTGTCGGGCAGGAGCTGGGCAAGCGACTGGGCCGCCAGGTCATCATCGAGAACGTGGCCGGCGCCAGCGGCACGCTGGCGGTGCAGCGCGTGCTCAATGCCCCCGCCGACGGCAACGTGATCTACATGGGCGGCACCGACACCGTCGTGATCCCGATGGTGAACGCCAAGGTCAAGCACCACTGGGAACGCGACTTCACCCCGCTGGCGCGCCTGACCACAGTGCCGATGGTCATCGCGGTGCCGGCAAGCTCGAAGTTCTCCAGCCTGTCGGACCTGATCGCCGCTGCCCGCAAGGAAAACGGCCACCTGACCTACGCCACCCCGGGCATCGGCACGATGCAGCACTTCTATGCGGCCCTGATCAACAAGCAGGCCAAGGTCTCGATGGTGCACGTGCCCTATCGCGGCGGCGCCCACATCGTCAACGATCTGGTCGGGCAGCAGGTCGACAGTGCGGTGCTGGTGCTGTCGACCGCAATGCCGCAACTCAAGGAGGGACGCATCAAGGCCCTGTCGGTGTCTGACACGGCCCGGGTGCCGGCCCTGCCGAACGTCAAGCGCATCGGCGAGGAAGAAGGCTTCGCGGGACTGTCCCTGCCGCTGTGGCAGGCCCTGTTCGTGAAGGCCGGCACGCCTGCGGCGGCGGTGGCCACGTACGAGAAGGCCCTGCTGTCCGCGCTCGAGGATCCGGAACTGCGCAAGAAGCTCGCCGATTCGGGGATCACCGTCGCGCCGCTGAATGCCAAGGACCTGACCGCCTTCATCAAGCCCCAGGCCGAGGTGTACCGGGACATCGTCGAGTCCGCCAGGATCTCGATCGACTGACGATCGCCTGAACCCGCCACGCCGTGCCCGGGGCCGAGGTCAGCCCCAGGCCGGCGTGCAGCAACGGGCTGCACAATGGCGCCGGACACCCTCGACGCCCCATGCCAGACAGCACGTTCACCATCACCTACCCGCTCACCGACGACGACTGGGCCCGGGCCGGGCGTGTGCTTGCCTGCACCGCCGTGGTGAGTCGGGGGTGGCGGACACTGCTCGCGTCGCTGCACCTGCTGTTCTGGTCCTGCCTCGGGCTCACGATCGCGAGCTACGCCTGGATCGTCGACGACAGCCCGGCGTTCAAGGGCCCCGCCCAGGTCATGGGTCTGTTCTTCGTGATGTCGCTCGTGCTGCGCATGGCCCTCGAGGTCGCGACCCGTCGGGCCGCGGCGCATGCGTGGCGCGACGACGTCCCGCATGACGTCAGACTCACCGTCGGCGACGCCTGCCTGCAACTGTCCTACCTGGGGATCGTGCTCCAGACGCCCTGGGCGCGGGTCCGTGTGGCCTGCGAGGACAACAGGAACCTCTATCTGCAACTCGAACCCGGCAGCGTGCTGCCGGTACCGCTGTCATCGGACCCCGCATTGCTCGCGAGTCTGCGCACCCGTGCTGCCCCGCGCCGGGGCGACCCGACAGCCGCGCAGTCGCCCCCTGCCGAACCGGGCGGTCCGCCGGGTTGACACCCGTCGCGGCCGCCCCCGGGGCCGGCCGCTTAAAATGCCGGGTTCTGCCCTGATCCCCGAAAGCCCCGCCATGAGCCTCAAATGCGGCATCGTCGGCCTGCCCAACGTCGGCAAGTCGACCCTGTTCAACGCCCTCACCAAGGCCGGCATCGCCGCCGAGAACTACCCGTTCTGCACCATCGAGCCCAACGTGGGCATCGTCGAACTGCCCGACCCGCGGTTGCAGGCGCTGGCCGAGATCGTCAAGCCCGAGCGCATCGTGCCGGCGATCGTCGAGTTCGTGGACATCGCGGGCCTGGTGGCGGGCGCGTCCAAGGGCGAGGGCCTGGGCAACCAGTTCCTCTCGCACATCCGCGAGACCGACGCCATCGTCAACGTGGTGCGCTGCTTCGAGGACGAGAACGTGATCCACGTCGCCGGGCGGGTCGACCCGATCTCGGACATCGAGGTGATCCAGACCGAGCTGTGCCTGGCCGACCTGTCCACCGTCGAGAAGAGCCTGCAGCGCTACACCAAGGTGGCCAAGGCCGGCGGCGACAAGGACGCGCTGCGCCTGGTCGAGGTGCTCAAGAAGTGCGAGGCCGTGCTCAATGAAGGCAAGCCGGTGCGCACGATCGACTTCAGCAAGGAAGAACTGGTCGTGCTCAAGCCGCTGTGCCTGATCACCGCCAAGCCGGCGATGTTCGTGGGCAACGTGGCTGAAGACGGCTTCGAGAACAACCCCTTCCTCGACCGCCTGAAGGAATACGCCGCAGCGCAGAACGCCCCGGTGGTGGCCATCTGCGCCAAGACCGAGGCCGAACTGTCCGAGATGAGCGACGAGGACCGCGCGATGTTCCTGGCCGAGATGGGCCAGGACGAACCCGGCCTGAACCGCCTGATCCGTGCCGGCTTCAGCCTGCTGGGCCTGCAGACCTACTTCACCGCCGGCGTCAAGGAAGTGCGCGCCTGGACCATCCACAAGGGCGACACCGCGCCCCAGGCGGCCGGCGTGATCCACACCGACTTCGAGCGCGGTTTCATCCGCGCCCAGACCATCGCCTTCGACGACTTCATCGCCTACAAGGGTGAGCAAGGTGCCAAGGACGCCGGCAAGATGCGCGCCGAAGGCAAGGAATACGTCGTGAAGGACGGGGACGTGCTGAACTTCCTGTTCAACGTCTGATTCGGGGCGGCGACGGGCGGTGCACAGGCGGCCGCCCGAACCCTTCGTCGTGCGGCGATTGCACCCACTTTCACCGCACATGATGCGGCAAATGGCTTGCGACTGCGGCGAATGACGCCCACAATCACCGCATGTACAGCGGCGATTACCTCTACATCTGGCAGGCGCCCGACTGGCCTCGATGGCGCTACGACCTCAGCACACTGGCGGAGCCCATGGCACAGGTCAGCCGCGCCCAAGGGGTGCTGCTGGGCCGGCTCGCTGACGTGGGCCTGGGTCTGCGCGACGAAGCCCGCCTGGCCGCCTTGACCAACGATGTGCTCAAGACCAGCGAGATCGAAGGTGAACACCTGAATGCGGCCTCCGTGCGGTCGTCCATCGCCCGCCGCCTGGGGGTGGACATCGGATCGCTGGCGCCCGTGGACCGGCACGTCGAGGGCGTGGTGGAGATGGTGCTGGATGCGACCACCCAACCTGCCGCCCCTCTTACACCTGAGCGCCTTTACGCATGGCACGCAGCGCTCTTTCCCACCGGCTACTCTGGCCTCACCAGGATCACCACAGGCGCATGGCGCGACGATGCCCACGGCCCCATGCAGGTGGTCTCCGGCCCGATGAATCGCCAGCGAGTGCACTTCCAGGCGCCCCCAGCAGAGCGACTGACGTCGGAGCTGGACGTATTCCTGGCCTGGCTGAATGACCCGGAGCCCGACGATCCGGGACTGATCCGTGCAGGGCTCGGTCACTTGTGGTTCGTCACGCTGCATCCTTTCGATGATGGCAACGGCCGCATCGCACGTGCCGTGGGTGACCTCCTGCTGGCGCGCGCCGACGCAAGCCCCCTGCGCTTCTACAGCCTGTCCGCACAGATCCAGCGTGAGCGCAAGAGCTACTACGACATCCTTGAGCGCACACAAAAGGGCTCGATGGATGTGACGCCATGGCTGCGCTGGTTCCTGGACATGCTCGGCCAGGCCGTGGCCCAAGCCCATGGTGAACTGGACGCCGTACTGTTCAAGGCGCGGTTCTGGCAGAGCCTGCAAGGCGCCTCATTGAATGAGCGCCAGGTCAAGGTGCTGAACCGCATGCTGGATGGCTTCGAGGGCAAGCTCACCAACAGCAAATGGGCCGCGTTGGCCAAGTGCTCCTCGGACACCGCGCTGCGAGACATCAGCGACCTGATGGAGCGAGGAATCCTGCGCAAGACAGCCGCCGGCGGGCGCAGCACGAGCTATGAGTTGAAGCCGCTGTGAAAGGCGCCCGGGGCCCATCCGGGGCTGAGAAGGTGTGCAGGGTCGTCTCTCGCTCACGCAGGATGTGGCAACAAGCTTTCAGGCGCGATCGGCGGTCTGCGCCCAGTCCTGGATAGCCAGGTTCGCTGCCGCTTCCAGCTGGCTTGGCACGATCCCCAGGTGGCCAAACGCACGTGCGGCGACGGAATAGCGCTCTTCGCCAGCGGCAAGCAGGACATCGGCGCCCAGCAGCGGCCGTGACCGCCGGTCAGGCGCACGCTCGGCAATGCGCTGCATCAGGGCCTGGCCGGACGCGGCGGCCGTGTACAGCTTCGGCGCGGGGCGGACCGCTGCAGGCGACGCTGGTGTCGCGGACGGCCTCGATCCCGCACCGAGTCCGAGGTGATCCAGCGAGCTCAGATACTGGGCCCTGATGGCCGCAGCGAACGACTCGCCCGTCAGGCCCAGTCGTTCAAAAGCCTGCAACGCTGTGTTGTCCGGCAAGGCGATCGCCGCCAGCACGAAGTGTTCGGAGCCGGGGGTCGGCGTCCCGTCACCTCGGGCCAGGCGCTCCGCCTCGCCAGACAAGCTGGCGATGGTCGCCACATCACGAAATTTGCACTTGATGGCATCGAACATGCTTGATCCCGGCCAGCGTTCAGGCTTGTAGATGAGAAAGCCGACGGTGCGCCGACTGCTTGGTCACGCCCAGGGCTTCGCCGATCTGGGACCAGGACCAGCCCTCCTGCAGCGCGATGCGGACGACGCTCGCCTCGTAGTCGTCGGCCAGCCGGCGCAGTGCCACGACACACGCCAGCGCCTGGGCAACATCCGAAGGATCGGGAAGGTGTTCAGACAGGTCCATGCCGTCAACATTAGCTGACGGCGTCTTGATCGTCAACACATGCTGACGAATGCCCACGACTGCGCCGGGCCATGCGATGCAGTCTGCCCTGGACCAGGGCAAGTCACCAACATATTGGTTCGCACCTTCTCGGCTCCCTAACTCTGGGGATCGGCCACACCGGCATAGGGATGGCAACCCGCCGTCGTGGCACCTAAGGTAGAGCCCATGTCACGCGCAGAGCCGCCATGCGGCGGCCCGACGCATTGGTCTTGGCTCCACCCAGAGGTGCTTTCATGCCCCGTACCCTGATGTTCGGCTCCACCGGGCCCGAAGTCCGTCAACTCCAGGAAGGTCTGAACAAGCTCCCCACCCACCTGCCGCAACTTGTGCCTGACGGACAGTTCGGCGGCAAGACGAAGGCGCGGGTGCAGGAGTTCCAATCCGGCAACAAGCTCACGCCGGACGGCATCGTCGGGCCGCTGACCTGGGAGTCGCTGCTGGCCTTGCTGTCCATGGTGGCCCAGGGCGGCGTACCGGTGGTGCCGGGCCTGCCCGGTGGGGCGTATGCAGCGCTGCGCCCGCTGGTGCTGACGATCGCGCAACAGCACATGGGCACGGTGGATTTCTCGGTGCGCATCGGCAACCGGCCCAAGGGGCTGGACTTCCTGATCGAGATGTTCAAGTTTGCGGCCAACGTGCAGCTGACCGAGGCCAACTTCCGCAAGAACGGCACGGGGGACTGGCACTGGAAGCCGTGGGTGGGCCTGAAGACCCAGGAAAAGAGCTGGTGCGGCATCTTTGCGGTGTACTGCTACCGCAAGGCCGGCATTCCGGTGAGCTGGGACATCGGCCGAGGCGGGCCGGTGGGGCCGCTCAAGCTGGCGAGCTGGAGCAGCAATTTCGCGGCCGGCATCCGGCAGGCCGACATCGGCTGTGTGGCCACACAGAGCCATCACTTCCTGATCGAAAGCGTGGACGGCACCGGCCCGGCCCCCGGGCTCACCACGATCGACGGCAACACCGAATGGGGCCGCATCCAGCGCAAGACCATGCACCGGGTGGGCAAGGACAACTTCAACCACTACCAGCTCGCCTGAGAGGCACAATGCAGCCTCCTGACCAAGGCGCCCCACGGGGCGCCTTGTGCGTTTCTGAACGGAGGTAACCACGATGGAACCGAACTTCCACCTGTCACCGGTGGTCGCGGGCTGCTGGCGCATGCACGACTGGCACTGGACACCCCAGCAAAGACTGCGCTGGATCGAACAATGCCTGGACCTGGGCGTCACGAGCTTCGACCATGCCGACATCTACGGCGGCTACACCGTGGAGGCCCTGTTCGGCGAGGCGCTGGCCCTGTCGCCCGGGCTGCGCCAGCGACTGCAGCTGGTGAGCAAATGCGGCATCCAGCTGGTCAGCGCCACGCGCCCGCAGCACCGCGTGAAGGCCTATGACACCTCGCCGCAGCACATCGTTGCCAGTGTCGAGCAGTCGCTACGCGCGCTGCGGTGCGACCACCTCGACCTGCTGCTGATCCACCGCCCCGACCCGCTGATGGACGCCGACGCTGTGGCGCAGGCCTTCGAGCAGCTACGCCAGGCAGGCAAGGTGCGCCACTTCGGCGTCTCCAACTTCACGCCAGCCCAGTTTGCACTGCTGGCCAGCCGCACGCCGCTGGTGACGAACCAGGTCGAATGCTCCCCGCTGCAGCGGGACGCCCTGCACGATGGCACGCTGGATCAGGCGCAGCAGTTGCGCCTGCGGCCGATGATCTGGTCGCCTCTGGCGGGCGGGCGCCTCTTCAGCGGCGAAGACGCCCAGGCCGTCCAGGTGCGGCAGACGCTGACCGAGGTGGGCGCGGACCTGGGCTGCTCGCCGGCGACGGTGGCCTATGCCTGGCTGCTGCGGCACCCGAGTCGGCCTCATCCGATCACCGGCTCCGGTCGCATCGAGGCGATCCGTGACGCCGTGCGAGCGCTGGACGTGCACCTGCCGGCGGCCACCTGGCATGCGATCTGGTCGGCCGGCGCCGGACGGGAAGTGCCCTGAGGTGGCTTGCGCTGCGTCAAGGCCTGCACCTACGGGTGCGGAGGGAGTGACGCAGCACCCAGGCCGGTGTTAGGCTGGACAACATCGTCCAGTGGTCGTGCTGCCCCGAGATGCCCGTCGACGCCCCGCCGATCACCGTGTTGCGACGAGTCCTGGCCACCTTCGTGGCCTACGGACTGCTGTCGCTGGCGGCGCTGTCGCTGGCCATCCCGCCGGGTTATGCCTCCCCACTGTATCCGTCGGCTGGCGTCGCGCTGGCCGCCACGCTGGCATGGGGCCCCTGGCAGGCCTTGTCGGCTGCTGCAGCGGCGCTCGCGGTCAATACCTACCTGTCGTGGTCAGGCGACACCGGCGCCAGCATGTGGCTGCCACCGGCGATCTCGGTGGGCGTGGCGCTGCAGGCCTGGGCCGCAGCCGTGCTCGTTCGGCGCCACCTGAAAGCACCGTTCACGCTGGAGAAGCCCCAGCAGATCCTGCGCTTCATGATGATCGGCGGCCCGCTGGCATGTTTCATCAGCGCTTCCGTCGGCACGCTGGCGCTGACGCAGTTCAGCGCCATCGAACGTGACCAATGGCTGGTGACCTGGTTCACCTGGTGGTGTGGGGACTCGCTGGGGGTGCTGATCGCCGCCCCCATCGTGCTGAGCTTCATCGGTCAGCCCCGGGAAGAATGGATGCCGCGGCGCATCACCGTGGCGCTGCCGCTGGCTGCCACGACGGCGCTGCTGTGGCTGGCGATCTCGGCCGTCTCGCGGTGGGAGGATGAACGTGCCGAAGCGACGTTCTCGCGCGACGCCAGCGCGCTGGCCAACAACGTGGTGCTGGGCCTGCGTCGACACCTCGACGCCCTCGACGCAATGCATGGCGTGTACCTGGCCTCGCAGGAGGTCTCACGCAGCGAATTCACTGCCGCCAGCGAGCCCTGGCACGCCAAGCTGAAGGGTCTGCAGGCGCTGGGCTGGCACATCCGGGTGGACCGGCGTGAGGTACCGGCGCTGGAGTCGCGCATGCAGGCCGAGGGCCTGCCGGGTTTCCGGGTGTTTGACCGTCCCGAAGGTCGCAGCCTCACGGTGCAGGATCGCGAGGTCGTGGCCATGCAGTTCGTCGAGCCCATGCCGGGCAACTCGCAGGCGCTGGGTGTGAACGTGCTGTCGATCCCGGCCGCCCGCGAGGCGATCGAACGAGCCCGACGGACCGGGGGTGCCGTGGCCACCAGCGGATTCCGGCTGACCCAGGAAACCGGCGAGCAGACGGGCGTCGTGGTCTACCGCGCCGTGTATGACGGCTGGCCGCGCACTGAAGATCAGCGCATGGCCACAATGCGCGGCCTGGTGTTCGTCACGCTGCGACTGGGTGACACCCTGGATCGGCTGGTGGGTGAGTCACCCCGCGGCCTGAGTCTGTGCCTGTACGACCTGGACGCCGACCGCGCGCTGGCCGGCGATCCCCGCTGCCCGACCAGCGCATCGCGGCGCACACGCACGCAGGTCCACCTCGAGCCCTTCCGGTTTGCCGAACGACGCTGGGAGCTGCGCATCCACTCCGAGGCCCGTGCCGGTGTGGATGCCGGCTGGAACACCTGGATGTTCTCGGTGCTCGGGCTGCTCGCGGTGGCGATGCTGGGCACGCTGCTGCTGTTCATCACCGGCCGCACGCTGCGCATCGAGGCCGCGGTGCGCGACCGCACACGTCGGCTCGAACATGAGGTCCATGAACGGCGCCTGACTGAAGAGGCCCTGCGCGACAGCGAACGGCGCTTTCGCAACATCTTCAACACCGTGCCCATCGGTGTGGTCTACACCGACCTGGAAGGCCAGATCATGCAGGCCAACCCCGGCTTTTCGCAGCTCACCGGGTTCGGGGCCGACGAACTGGTGCTGATGTCCACCAGCGCCCTGACCCACCCCGAAGACCGCGAGGCCGATGTCGAGCTGCTGCAGCGGCTGGCGCGTGGCGAGCTGCCGATGTACCGGCGCGACAAACGCTACCTCACCAAGGACGGACAGGTGCGCTGGGTGCGGGTGCTGGTGCGTCCGCTGCGCGACGGCGGCGGCACGCCTTACCGCACGGTGGGGGTGGTCGAGGACATCACCGAGCACCTGCGGCTGCAGGAAGCCGAGCGCGGGCGCGAAGCCGCCGAGGCCGCCAACCGGGCCAAGAGCGAGTTCCTGTCGCGCATGAGCCACGAGCTGCGCACACCGCTCAACGCGATGCTGGGCTTTGCACAGTTGCTGGCGCTGGACCCGGGCTCGCAGGCCCAGGGCGGCCGCCAGCGCGACTGGATCGAACAGATCCAGAAGGCGGGCTGGCACCTGCTGAACATGATCAACGACGTGCTCGACCTGTCGCGCATCGAGCTGGGCGCGATCAAGCTTGAGCCGGTGCAGGTGTCGGTGCTGGCGGCCCTGGGCGAATCGGTGGCGATGGTCACGGCCGAGGCCGCCCGACGCAATGTGCACATCGAGATCCAGGGCATCGACGATGCGCTGCAACTGCTGGGCGACACCACCCGGGTCAAGCAGGTGCTCACCAACCTGCTGAGCAATGCGGTGAAGTACAACCGCGACGGCGGGGTCGTGCGTGTGCATGCCCACGGACGTCGGGTCAACGGGCGGGCCTGGGTGCAGGTGAGCGTGGCTGACCAGGGGCTGGGCATGAGTGCCGATCAGCTCGCCAACCTGTTCCAGCCGTTCAACCGGCTGGGCCGCGAACGCACAGGACTGGCCGGCACCGGCATCGGTCTGGTCATCAGCAAGCGTCTGGCCGAAAGCATGGGAGGTTCACTCAACGTGACAAGCACGGAAGGGGTGGGCAGTTGCTTCACGCTCGAGTTGCCCGGCGTGGACACGAGCCTGCCCGCCAGTGCGGCCGAGCCCGAACCGCCGCCGCCACGCCCCGCGCAGTACGGGCCGCGCAGCGTGCATTACATCGAGGACAACGAGGTCAACGTGGAACTGATGCGCGGCGTGCTGGCTCACCGTCCCCAGGTGACGCTGACGGTGTCGCCCACGCTCGCTCAGGGGCTGCAGCGGCTGCAGGCCCGCTCGCCCGATCTGCTGCTGCTCGACCTGCACCTGCCCGACGGCCACGGGCTGGACCTGCTGGAGCGGATCAAGCAGGACCCGGCACTGGCGGCCATTCCGGTGGTGGTGGTGTCCGCCGATGCGCTGGAACATCAGCTCGAGGCAGCCGGCCTGGCCGGTGCGTGCCGCTACCTGACCAAACCGCTGGACGTTCGCCAGGTGCTGGAGGTGCTCGACGAGGTGCTCGGCCTGCCGGGCGACTCGCCCGGCGAGCCGCTCGTCACGGGAACAGCCACCACACCGCGCCCAGGCTGATCGCGGGCACGAACAGCAGCGCGATCACACGGATCACGTCGCTGGCCAGGAAGGGCAGCACACCCTTGTAGGTCTCGGCCATCGGAACGTCCTTGCAGACGCTGTTGACGACATAGACGTTCAGGCCCACGGGCGGTGCGATCAGGCCGATCTCGACGACCATCAGCACCAGGATGCCGAACCAGATCGCCTTTTCCTGGGGCCCCAAGCCCCACAGGTCCAGGCCCATGATCGCCGGGAACAGCACCGGGATGGTCAGCAGGATCATCGACAGCTCGTCCATCACGCAGCCGAGGATCACGTAGAACACCAGCACGCACGACACGATCACCAGCGGCGCGATGTCCAGGCCCGCCACCCAGCTCGCCAGGTTGGCCGGCATCTGCGTGAGGGCCAGGGCCGAGTTCATCATGTCGGCGCCGAGGAAGATCATGAACACCATCGCCGAGGTTTCGGCCGTGCCCAGGAAGGACCGGCGGATGCCGCCCAGGTCCAGCTCGCGCTTGGCGATGCCGGCCACGAACGTGGCAATGGCGCCGACCGCCGCGCCTTCGGTGGGCGTGAATTTGCCGGCATAGATGCCGCCGAACACCACCACAAAGATGGTGGCGATCGGCCACACACCCAGCAGCGCCTTCCAGCGTTGCGACCACGGCAGCGGCTCGGACGGCTGGGCCATCTCGGGGCGCAGGCGGCAGTAGATCGCGATCACCACGATGTAGCCCAGCGCCGCGATCAGCCCGGGAATGAAGGCTGCGGCAAACAGCTTGGCGATGTTCTGCTCGGTCAGGATGGCATACACCACCAGCGGCACCGACGGCGGGATCAGGATCCCCAGCGTCCCGCCCGTGGCCAGCACCCCGGTGGACAGTCGCCCGGCGTAGCCATGCTGCTTCATCTCGGGGTAGGCCACCTGCGCGATCGTGGCCGACGTGGCCACCGAAGAACCGCACACGGCGCCAAACGCCGCGGCCGCGATGATCGCCGCCATGCCCAGGCCACCTCGGATGTGGCCGATGAAGGCCGCCGCCGCCTGGAAGAGGGCCCGCGACAGGCCCCCCTGCGTGGCGAACTGCCCCATCAGCAGGAACAGCGGAATGACCGACAGGTCATAGACCGTCAGCCGCGCCACCGCCGAGCCCTTGAGCATGTTCAGCAAGGCCATGTCGTTGGTCATGACCCAGTAACCCACGGCACCGGGAATGAACATCGCCGCCGCGATGGGGATGCGCACGGCCATCAGCACCAGCATGACCGCGAACATCACGATACCGACCGTCGCGCCGCTCATGAACGCTCCCCACCGCAGGCGCCTGCTCGCATGCCCTGTACAGGATCGACACCCATCCGCTGACTCATGCCACAGCCTCCGACTCGCGCCCAAGGAAGTGCATGGCCGCCTGATAGATTGCAATGAGCATCGTGAGCGCAAAGCCCGGCGCGAGCACGACGTAGACGATCCACATCGGCAGGCCGAGGATCATCGAGGTTTCGTTGGCTTCCATCACCGACATCGCGCCCACCGCCGTGCGCCAGGCCAGCAGGGCCATCATCGCGGCCAGCAGCAGTGCGCCGATGCCGTCCAGCACCTGCTGCGCACGGGCGCTGGCCCGCGCGGTGAAGAAGTCCACGATGATGTTGCCGCCGTGGAGCTGGCACCACGGCAGGCACAGCGAGATGCACAGGGCCACGCCGAACTGCGTGAGTTCGACATCGCCGGAGATCGGCGACGACCACATGCTGCGCCCGACGATGCTGGCGACGGTCAGGAAACCGACCGCCGCGGCCGCCGCCCCCCCGACCAGCGCGAACACCATCGCGACGATTCTGAAGAATTTGTACATGCAGATGCTCCAAGGGCGAACAGGCGCATGCCCGTTCGCCCTGCGTGAGCCTGCCGCATCCGGGCCGGCTCAGGTGGGGTGGAAACCCCGATGCGGCCAGCGCAGGCCGCGGGGTTTCACGCCGGTCACTTCTTGTACTTGACGAGCAGGTCGCGCGCGTCCTGCAGCATCTGCTTGCCCGGCAGGCCGGCCTTGTCCATCGCGGCCACCCAGTCGTCGTACAGCGGAGCCGAAGCCTTGATCCAGTTGTCGACTTCGGCCGCCGGGATCATGTGGAAGGTGTTGCCACGGTCGGTGGCCGGCTTGCGGCCGACAGCCTGGCTGGCGTCCCAGATCTTGCCGGCATTGGCGGACAGACCGGCGCCGCTGTTGCGGTCGATGATGGCCTTCAGGTCCGCCGGCAGGCCGTTGTACTTCGCCGGGTTCATCGCGATGATGAACACCGAGGTGTAGAGCGCCGGACGCGACGGGTCGGTCTCGGAGTGGTACTTGACCATCTCGTGCAGCTTGACCGACGGGATCACCTCCCAGGGCAGCAGGAAGCCGTCGATCACGCCCTTGCTCACGGCCTCGGCCACCGCCGGCAGCGGCATGGCCACGGGTGTGGCACCCAGCGAGGCCAGCAGGCGGTTGGTCTGGCGCGTGGGGGCACGCATCTTCAGGCCCTTGAAGTCGGCCAGCGTCTTGATCTGCTTGCTGCTGGTGTGCACATAACCTTCGTCGTGCACGCTGAACATCAGCGGCTTGACGGCGGCAAATTCCTTCTGGCCGTACTTCACGTAGAAGTCCCACGCGGCCTTGGCCCCGGCCTCGGCGGAGTTGGTCATGAAGGGTAGCTCGAACACTTCCATGATGGGGAAGCGGCCCGCGGTGTAGCCCGGCAGCGTGAAGGCGATGTCGACGACGCCGTCCTTGGCCTGGTCGATCAGTTGCGCGGGTGTGCCGCCGAGCTGCATCGCCGGGAAGATCTGGCACTTCATGCGGTTGTTCGACTCGGCGGCGATCTTGTCGCACCACGGCTGCAGGATCTGCGTCGGCGGCATGGCCTGGGGCGGCCAGAAGTGATGCACCTTCAGCGTCACTTCCTGGGCCTGGGCGCCGAGGCTGGCGGCAGCGGCCAGCACAGCGGCCGCGCACAGTTTCAGGGTCTTTTTCATGGTTTCAGTCTCCTTGTTTCAATTCAACGCGACACGCTGGGCAGCGCGGTGGATGCGCATTCGCCAAAGCCGATCGAGCGATATCCGGGCCGTTCACAGCGGCCTCGCAGCACGACAGTATCGCCATCCTCGACAAAAGTGCGAGTCTCGCCGTTCGCCAATCGCACCGGTTTTTGACCACCGCACGTGAGTTCGAGTAGCGAACCGCCCTGCCCTTCCTGCGGGCCCGACTGCGTGCCGGACCCGAGCAGGTCACCAGGCTGCAGGTTGCAGCCGTTGGACGAGTGGTGGGTCACCAGCTGAGCCAGCGTCCAGTAGGAGTCGGCAAAGTTCGAACTCATGAGCCGCTGCGGTGCCTGACCGGCCTCGCGCATTGCCGCGGTCTGCAGCCAGACACCCAGGTCGACGCTGACGGCGCCTTGCTGGCGATTGGCGGGACTCTCGAGATACGGCAGCGGCTGGGGGTCTGCCGCATCGCGGGTCCACGACTGGCGGAAGGGCTCGAGCGCCTCCATCGTGACGATCCACGGCGAGATGGTGGTTGCGAAGTTCTTCGACAGGAAAGGCCCGAGCGGCTGGTATTCCCAGGCCTGCACGTCGCGGGCCGACCAGTCATTGAGCAGGACCAGACCGAACAGGTGGTCCTCGGCCTCTTCCATCAGGATCGGGCGTCCGAGATCGTTGCCTGCGGCAATGAACGCGCCCACCTCCAGCTCATAGTCGAGGCGCCGGCACGGGCCGAACTGCGGCGCCGCATCGTTGGGCCCCTTGAACTGGCCCTGCGGGCGGCGGAAGTGCTGGCCGCTCACATGGATCGAGGAGGTGCGGCCGTGATAGCCGATGGGCACCCACTTGTAGTTGGGCAGCAGCGGGTTGTCGGGCCGGAACAGCTTGCCCACCGCGGTGGCGTGGTGGATGCCGGTGTAGAAGTCGGTGTAGCCGTCGATGCGGCAGGGCAGCGCGTATTCGGCCTCGGCCTGCGGCACCAGGCAGGCCTGGAAGGCCACCTGCTGGGCACTGCCGGCACGCAGCCCGCGCGACAAGGCCAGGCGCAACGCCACGCGGGCCGCGCGCCCCTGGGCCATGAAGGCGTTGAGCTGCTCGCCGGCCAGCAGTTCGGCCGCGGCTGCCGGCAGCAGGCCGGCGCGCCCGCAGGCGGCCAGGTCCACGACCTGGTCGCCGATGGCCACGCCCGGGCGGAAGGACTCGCCACTGCCGATGCGGCGGAACACCGCCAGCGGCAGGTTCTGGATGGGGAAGTCGGTGGTCTCGCTGTTGGCCGAAACGACCCAGGAACTCAGCGCGGCATCATGCGTTTCATCGAGGCGGCTCATCAACGTGCTCCCTTGAAGTTGTCCTTGAGGCCCTGCCAGCAGGCCGCGTAATCGGCATCGAGCGCCGCACCGCTCATGGCGTATTCGGTCGGCACGAAACGGTAGCGGCTCTCGAACATGAAGGCCAGGGTGTTGTCCAGCTTGTGCGGCGACAGCGGTGCGGTGCTGGCCTTCTCGAAGGCCTCTTCGTCCGGGCCGTGCGGCACCATGCAGTTGTGCAGCGAGGCCCCGCCCGGCTTGAAGCCTTCGGGCTTGGCGTCGTACTGGCCATAGACCAGACCCATGAACTCGCTCATCAGGTTGCGGTGATACCAGGGCGGGCGGAAGGTGTCCTCGGCCACCATCCAGCGCGGCGGGAAGATCACGAAGTCGCAGTTCGCCGTGCCTGGGGTGTCGGACGGTGAGGTCAGCACCGTGAAGATCGACGGATCGGGATGGTCGAAGCTGATCGAGCCGATCGTCATGAAGTCAGCCGTGTCGTACTTGAACGGCACGAGGTTGCCGTGCCACGCCACCACGTTGAACGGCGTGTGCGACATGGCGCAGCGCCAGAAGCGCCCGCCGAACTTGCGCACCACCTCGAACTCGCCCTCGGCATCGTCGAAGGCGGCCACCGGCGTCTTGAAATCGCGCGCATTGGCCAGGCCGTTCGAGCCGATGGGGCCGAGCTCGGGCAGGCGGAAGAACGCGCCGTAGTTCTCGGCCACGTAGCCGCGCGACACGCCGTCGGGCAGCTCCACGCGGAACGCCATGCCACGCGGCACCAGGGCCACTTCACCGGGGCGCACGTCCATCACGCCCAGCTCGGTCTGGATCAGCAGGCGGCCCTGCTGCGGCACGAACAGCATCTCGCCATCGGCATTGACAAAAGCGCGCCGGCCCATCGAGCGGTTGGCCACGTACACCAGAGCGGCCATGCCGGTCTGGGCCTCGGCGTCGCCGTTGGCCACCACGGTGCGCATGCCGTCGATCAGGTCCTGGTCACCGGCCTCGAACGGGAACGGCCCCCAGCGCAGCGGGTCGGGCGGCATGGCCACACCACCGGCCGCGCCCGTGGTCCACAGCGGCAGGGCATGCGCGGTGTGCGCGCCGGTCACGACCGACGGCTGGCGGCGGTACATCCAGGTGCGGCGATTGCTCGCGCGCGGTGCGGTGAAGGCGGTACCGGAGATGAGTTCGGGGTACAGGTCCAGCGGCGCGCGCTGCGGACTGTTGCGCCCCTGCGGCAGTGCACCGGGCACGGCCTCGGTGGCGAACTCGTTGCCGAATCCGGTGAGGTAGGAGGTGGCGGTCAGGCTCATGGCAGGTGTCAGGCAGTGGCGGTTGGGGTTCGATGGACGTCGGCGGTATGCAGCACGTTCGCGCGGGCGGTGTCCAGCGCCTCGCGCAGCACCGTCTCGTCCCCGATGTGGTTGGCCAGCAGCAGCACGAGCTTGGCATTGAGCTCGTGGCTCTGCGGGGTGCTCAGGTCGCGGTGGGCATCGATCAGCGCTTCGTAGAAGTCGTCCGGCGACGCCAGGTGGGGGGTGGTGATCAGCGCCATGGTTGTCCTCAGGTCAGGGCAAGGGCACGACGCAACGCCGTGCGCACTGCAGTGGGCTCGACAACGCGCCAGCGTGCACACACATGCTGGTCGGGCCGCAGCAGGTAGGCGGTGCCGGGCCGGGCGTCATAACGGTCAGCCAGCAGGCCGTCGCGGTCGACCAGGGTGGTGGCGCCGTCGAGGTCGTGCGGCCGGGCCGGGCCGGGTGGCACGATGCGCAGCACGTCCAGATCGGCCAGGCCCTCGGCCGCCGCGTGCAGGGCCGCGATGGCGCGGGCCTGCGACGGCTCATCCAGCCCGCCTGCGAACAGCAGCGCGGTGAAACGCCCCGAGCCGGTCTGGCGCAGCAGCCAGCCAGGCTGGCCGGTCTCCGGCATCACCGGCGCATCGGCCGCCGGTGCACCGGGCACCATGCGCCCGGCAAAGAGCTCGGCATCGGGCGTGTTGAGCACGGACGCGTGCAACGTGGCTGGCACCGACAGGCGCCCGCTGTTGACCAGTCCGCGCGCAAAGGCATGGTCACGCGCCAGGTCGAGCACCGCGTCGCGGAACAGGCGGCTCACCTCGCTCTTGGGCGTGATGAAGTCGGTCGCCCGGGTGGAGTTGCGGATGTTCTCGTCGGCCGCGTATTCGCGTTCGCTTGCATAGCTGTCCAGCAGCGCATCACCGGCCCGTCCGCGCAGCACACAGGCGAGCTTCCAGGCCAGGTTCTCGGCATCCTGGACGCCCGAGTTCGCGCCGCGGGCGCCAAAGGGCGAGACGCCGTGGGCCGAGTCGCCGGCAAAGATCACCCGGCCGTGCCGGAAGCGCTCCATGCGCAGGCAGGCAAAGGTGTAGACGCTCGCCCACTCGAGCTCGAACTCGGCCTCATGCCCGAGCAGCGCCTTGACGCGGGGCAGGATGTTCTCGGGGCGCTTCTCGACCTCGGGGTCGGCATCCCAGCCGAGCTGGAAGTCGATGCGCCACACACCGTCGGGCTGCATGTGCAGCAGCACGCTCTGGTTCGGGTGGAACGGGGGGTCGAACCAGAACCAGCGCTCGGCCGGGAACTCGGCCTTCATGCGCACATCGGCAATCAGGAAGCGGTCGCGGAAGACGCGGCCCTTGCTTTCCTGGCCGATGAGCTGGCGCACCGCGGAGCGCGAGCCGTCGCAGGCCACCAGATGCTGCGCGATCAGCGTGTAGGGCCCCTCCGGTGTGTCGACCGTCACGCGCACATGGTCGCTCGCCGGCTCGACCCCGACCACCTTGTTCTTCCAGCGCAGGTCGATCAACGGCAGCGCGGCGGCACGTTCAGCCAGAAAACCCTCGACGTAGTACTGCTGCAGGTTGATGAAGGCCGGGCGCTCGTGTCCACCCTCGGGCAGCAGGTCGAAGCGATAGATCTGTTCGTTGCGGAAGAAGACCTTGCCGACGTTCCAGGACACGCCCTTGGCCACCATGCGGTCGCCACAGCCCAGTCGGTCGAAGATCTCGAGCGTGCGCTTGGCAAAGCAGATCGCACGCGAGCCGGTGGACAGCCGGCTGTCGTTGTCCAGCAGCACCACCGGCACGCCTTGCTGGGCCAGGTCGATCGCCAGGGCCAGGCCGATCGGGCCGGCGCCGACCACCACCACCGGATGCTGCACGGGCGGGGTCGCGTCCTGGTCGGGGCTGCGCTCGTAGTCGAGCTCGATCGCCTGGAAGTCGATCGGCGCGTGCGTGGCCTGGGGCAGGTCCTTGAGTCTCATCGGGTGTCCTCGCCAGGGCGCGCTCAACCTTCCAGGGTTTCCCACATCACACGATCGCGCTCGGCCGTCCAGATGCGCGGATCGGGGAACTGGGTGGCCTCGTCATAGCAGCGCGTCACGTCGAAGGGCATGCAGTGATCGAAGATGACCCAGTGCCCGTACTTGGGCTTGAGGCGGGCGTAGGTGTCCTTGTAGACCGCATTGAGGTCGCGGCCGGCCTTCACGCCCTCCTGGACCGAGGCGTAGACGTCGGCGATGAAGTCGCGCGTGCCGCTGAGACCGGCCTGCACCTGCTCGGGTGTGGTCAGTGCCGCGCCACGCCCCGGCACCAGCGCGGCCGGCTGCAGCGCGGCCAGGCGGTCCAGCGTCTGCGGCCAGTCCTTGAAGTAGGCGTCACCCGCATAGGGCGTGGCGTCGAACTCGACCAGGTCGCCCGAGAACAGGATCTTCTGCTGCGGCAGCCAGGCCACCGTGTCGCCCTTGGTGTGGCCGCGCCCCAGCTGCAGCAACTGCACCTCCAGCTTGCCCAGCCACACGGTCATCTTGCCGGTGAAGGTCATGGTGGGCCAGGTCAGGCCGGCCGGCACCGACTCCACGTTGCGGAACAGACGCGGAAAGCGACCGATCTCGCTGGCCTTGTCCTGCTCGCCGCGCTCGACGATCAGGTCGTAGGTGTCCTGGCTGGCCAGGATGTGTTCGGGCTCGTAGGCGCTGGCGCCCAGCACACGCACCGCGTGGTAGTGGCTGAGCACGACGTACTTGATCGGCTTGTCGGTCACCTCGCGGATGCGGCGGATCACGTCCTGCGCCATCGCGGGGGTGGCCTGGGTGTCGATCACCATCACCGCATCGTCCCCGATGATGACGCCGGTGTTCGGATCGCCTTCAGCCGTATAGGCATAGGCGTTGTCGGACAGCCGGGTGAAGCTGACCTGCTTTTCCTCGAGGTCGGCCTGGGAGGCAAAGGCTTTGGTACTCATGGTGGGACTCCGGTGGGGCACCGGGCGAGGGCCCAGCGCGTTCGTTTTAGGGGAAGCCGTTCGTCAATATCGAATTTCGTGTTGATGTTAGTTAACTTGTTTGCTAATGTCTAATCCGTTGAGCAGCCTGGGCACCAAACCTAGGGAAAACACCGAGCGCCCCCAGGCCGCACCGCACCGCCCCTTTTGATGGATAGAACCGACCGTGGAAGAAGACAACAAGATCGACCGTGACCGCCGCGGCATCCAGAGCGTGGAGGTGGGCGGCCAACTGCTGCGTGCGCTGGCGCATGCCGGCCGGCCGCTCGCGCTGAAAGACCTGGCCCGCGAGGCGGGCATGCCGCCGGCCAAGGCCCACCCCTATCTGGTGAGCTTCGGCAAGATCGGCCTGATCGAGCAGGATCCTGCCTCCGGCCGCTACGGCCTGGGGCCGCTGGCACTGCAGATGGGGCTGATCAGCCTGCAGCAGGCCGATCCGGTGCGGGTGGCGATGCCGTTGCTGCCGGAGCTGTCGCTGCGCATCGGCCACACGGTGTCAGTGGCGGTGTGGGGCAACCGCGGGCCGACCATCGTGCGCATCGAGGAGGCGCCGTCGGCGGTGTTCGTGACCATGCGGCACGGCACGGTCGAATCGATCGCGCGCACGGCCTCGGGGCGGCTGTTCGCCGCCTACCTGGACGTCGAGCGGGTGCGCAGTGTGCTCGAACAGGAGCGGCTGCAGGAGCAGCATCACGCCGCGCCAGCGCTGCCGGGCCACCCGGTGCTGCCGCCACTGCCGACCTGGGAGGAGTTCGCCCCCCATCTCGACGAAGTGCGCGCCCACGGCATGAGCCGCTCGCAGGGGTCGGTGATCGAGGGGGTGAGCGCGATGTCCGCGCCGGTGTTCGACGCGATGGGCGCGATGGTGATGGCCGTCACCGCGATCGGCCCCTCGGGCACCTTTGACACCCGCTGGAACGGCCTGCTCGCGCAGGCGCTGCGCGACTGCGCGAAGACCATCTCCAACCAGCTGGGCGCCCGCAGCACGGCGCCCTGAGTGTCACCCCGGGGTGGCTCAGGGCTTGCCGCCGATCATCGCGCTGATGTCGTGGGCGGCCTTGAGCAGCTTGGGCAGGAAGCGTTCGAGCATCACCACCGGCGGGGTGCGGTGCTGCTGGCCGCTCACATTGATGGCGGCGACCACCTCGCCATGCCGACCGCGGATCGGCGCGGCCAGCGACACCAGGCCCTCTTCCAGCTCTTCAGCGACCAGCGACCAGCCCTGCACCTGCACCTGCTCGATCAGCTCGTTGAGCCGGGCCGGATCGGTGACGGTGCGCGGCGTGCGCGCGAGCAGTTCCATGCGGGCCAGACGCGCCTGGCGCGCCTCGGGCGCCAGCCCGGCCAGCAGCACCCGCCCCATCGACGTGCAGTAGGCCGGCAGCCGGCTCCCCACGCCCAGGTTGATGGCCATGATCTTGTGCGTGGGGACGCGCAGCACGTAGACGATGTCGGTGCCGTCAAGCACGGCGGCCGAACACGACTCCTTGATGTCCTGCACCAGCTCTTCCATGACCGGCTCGGCCAGGTTCCACAGGGGCAGCGAGCTCAGGTAGGCAAAGCCCAGGTCGAGGATCTTGGGGGTGAGCCTGAACAGCCGCCCTTCGGTCTCGACATACCCCAGGTGCTGCAGCGTGTGCAGGATGCGACGTGCACCCGCACGCGTCAGGCCCGCCCGCTCGGCCACCTCGGTGATGGTCTGTGCAGGGGCCTCGGCGCTGAAGGTGCGCACCACCGCCAGCCCGCGGGCAAACGACTGCACGTAGCTGTCACCCGGTTCCTGGCGGGGTGAGTCGCCGTCCTGGTTTGAATTGAGGGCCATGGTGGTGTAGGATTGTTCTTATATTGAACGTGAGTTCATTATAAGAACTTTCCAAGCATTTTCAATCAACTTGTTCGAAAAGCGCACGATGATCAACAAGATTTGCCCCTCCGTGGAGGCAGCCCTGGCCGACGTTCGTGATGGCTCGACCGTCATGATCGGCGGTTTCGGGACAGCCGGCATCCCGAACGTCCTGATCGACGGCCTGATTGCCCAGGGCGCCCGTGACCTGACCGTGGTCAACAACAATGCCGGCAACGGCGACACCGGTCTGGCCGCACTGCTCAAGGCGGGGCGGGTGCGCAAGATCATCTGCTCCTTCCCGCGCCAGGCCGACTCGCATGTCTTCGACGGGTTGTACCGCAGCGGGCAGCTCGAACTCGAACTGGTGCCTCAGGGCAACCTCGCCGAGCGCATCCGCGCCGCCGGCGCCGGCATCGGTGCCTTCTTCACGCCCACAGGCTACGGCACCCAGCTGGCGCAAGGCAAGGAAACCCGTGAGATCAATGGCCGCCAGTACGTGCTCGAGTACCCGATCCACGCCGACCTGGCCCTGGTCAAGGCCGAACGTGCCGACCGCTGGGGCAACCTCACCTACCGCATGACCGCGCGCAACTTCGGCCCGATCATGGCCACCGCTTCCCGCTGCACGGTGGTGGAAGTGCCCGAGGTCGTCGAGCTCGGCACGCTCGACCCGGAGGCCGTGGTCACGCCCGGCATCTTCGTGCACCGGGTGGTGAAGGTGGAGCGCTCGGTCACGCAGGCCGGTGGATTCAAGAAGGAGGCAGCGTGATGAACCGCTGGACACGAGATCAGATGGCCGCCCGCGTGGCGCGCGACATTCCCGATGGGGCCTATGTGAACCTCGGCATCGGCCTGCCCACCCTGGTGGCCAATCACCTGCCCGAAGGGCGCGAGGTGGTGCTGCACAGCGAAAACGGCGTGATCGGCATGGGCCCTGCACCGGCCCCGGGTCAGGAGGACTACGACCTCATCAACGCCGGCAAGCAGCCGGTCACGCTGCTGCCCGGGGGCTGCTTTTTCCACCATGCCGACAGCTTCGGCATGATGCGCGGCGGCCACCTCGACGTGTGCGTGCTCGGTGCGTTCCAGGTGGCGGGCAATGGTGACCTGGCGAACTGGCACACCGGCGCGCCCGACGCCATCCCGGCCGTGGGCGGCGCAATGGACCTGGCCATCGGTGCCAAGAAGACCTACGTGATGATGGAACACCTGACCAAGTCGGGTGACAGCAAGCTGGTGCCGCAGTGCACCTATCCGATCACCGGCGTGGCCTGCGTCAGCCGGGTCTACACCGATCTGGCCGTGATCGACCTGACGCCGCAGGGCGCCCGCGTGATCGACATGGTCGACGGCCTGAGCCTGGACGAACTGCAGAAGGTCACGGCCATTGCCCTGAGCGCGGCCTGACACCACCAGCCCCCCACCCCACCGAGCGAGACATACATGACCCACGCATTCATCTGCGACGCCATCCGCACCCCCTTCGGCCGCTACGGCGGCGCCCTGTCCTCGGTGCGCACCGACGACCTCGCTGCCGTGCCGCTGAAGGCCCTGATGGCACGCAACACCGGCGTCGACTGGGCTGCCGTGACCGACGTGATCTTCGGCTGCGCCAACCAGGCCGGTGAGGACAACCGCAACGTCGCCCGCATGGCCACCTTGCTGGCCGGCCTGCCGCTGGACGTGCCGGGCGCCACGGTGAACCGTCTGTGCGGCTCGGGCCTGGACGCGCTGGGCAGCGCGGCGCGTGCCATCAAGTCGGGCGAAGCGAGCCTGATGATCGCCGGCGGCGTGGAGAGCATGAGCCGCGCGCCCTTCGTGATGCCCAAGGCCGAGTCGGCCTTCAGCCGCAGCAATGCGATCTACGACACCACGATCGGCTGGCGTTTCATCAACCCGCTGATGAAGGCGCAGTACGGTGTGGACGCCATGCCCGAAACCGCCGAAAACGTGGCCACCGACTGGAAGATCAGCCGCGAAGACCAGGACCGCATGGCCCTGGCCTCGCAGCTCAAGGCCGTGGCCGCTCAGAAGTCGGGCTACTTCGATGCCGAGATCACCCCGGTGACCATCGCGCAGAAAAAGGGCGACCCCATCGTCGTGAATCGCGACGAACACCCGCGTGAAACCTCGATGGAAGCGCTGGCCAGGCTCAAGGGCGTGGTGCGGCCCGATGGCACCGTGACGGCCGGCAATGCCTCGGGCGTGAACGACGGCGCCTGTGCGCTGCTGCTGGCCGACGAAGCCGGCGCCGCGCGCCACGGGCTCACGCCGCGTGCCCGGGTGGTGGCCATGGCCACCGCCGGTGTACCTCCCCGGGTGATGGGCATCGGCCCGGCACCGGCCACGCGCAAGGTGCTGGCGCTGGCCGGCATGACACTGGACCAGATCGACGTGATCGAACTGAACGAAGCCTTTGCCGCGCAGGGCCTGGCGGTGCTGCGTGACCTGGGCCTGCAGGACGACGATCCGCGTGTGAACCCGAACGGCGGCGCCATCGCGCTGGGCCACCCGCTGGGTGCGTCGGGGGCCCGCCTGGCCACCACGGCCGTGAACCAGCTGCACCGCTCGGGCGGCCGCTATGCCCTGTGTACGATGTGCATCGGCGTGGGTCAGGGCATCGCGGTGATCCTCGAGCGCGTGTGAGCGCGGCGGCCTGAGCCGGCGCTGCGCCGCGCTCAGCCGGCCGTGGCTTCGCCGAGGTGCTCGGCGTACTCATAGAGCGCGCCCAGGATGTCCTGGCCGCGCTCGTCGTCTTCAGCGAGCGACTCGCCCAGCGCATCGATGCGCTCGAAGAACCCCTGCACCGTCTGGCTGCCGCCGGCGCCCTGGTGCAACCGGGCATGACAGTGCTCGAGCCAGCGCGCCTGCTCGGTGTCGGTCAGGGTCTGTGGGAAATTGCGCGCACGGTAACGGAAGAACAGCTCCCCCAGCCGATCGTCGTCGAAGGTGGGCTCGCGGCCGGCCCACTGCTGGGCCAGTTGTTCGGGCGTGAGCGCTCGCAGCCGCTGCAGTCTGCGGCGGTCTTCGTTGCCGACAAACCCGCCGTACAGGTCTTCGTCGACGTCGGCCGGTTCGCTCACCGGCGGGCGGGTCATCACCTCGGGCCACAGGCCGGCCAGGCTGGCACCACGCTGCATCAGCAGCTCGGCATGCCCCAGGGCCCGCGCCACGTCGATGCCCCAGTGCTCGGCCCGCGGCGCGGGCAGCGTCTTCAGGTTGCCGATCACGATCGGCGACTTGTTGATGTGCACGCTCTTGATCGGCAGGCGGCTCACCCCCTCGGGCAGATCCTCGGCGCGGGTGAACATGCGCTCCTTGACCTGCTGCGCGCTCAGGTCGAACAACTCGGCCGGGTCATGGGCCAAGTCCCACACCAGGATCTCGTTCTTGTTGGTCGGGTGCGGCGCCAGCGGCCACACCACCGCTATGCCGCCGCGCTCCAGGCCGTACATGCCCGAGATGTGCAGGAACGGCCGGCCGACGCCCATCTCGGCCAGCACGGCCTCCTTGCGACGCAGTTTGAGACAGAACTCCCACAGGCGCGGCTGGCGCTCGCGGATCAGGCGCGCGAGCGCGATCGTGGCCCGCACATCGGACAGCGCATCGTGCGCGGCGTCGTGCACCAGCCCGTTGGCGGCACTCAGGTGCTCCAGCTTGAACGAGGGCCGGCCGTCTTCATGTGTCGGCCATTCGATGCCCTCGGGCCGCAGGGCCCAGGTGCAGCGCACCACGTCGACGATGTCCCAGCGGCCGCATTCGTTCTGCCATTCGCGTGCGTAGGGGTCGATCAGGTTGCGCCAGAACAGGTGACGCGTGACCTCGTCGTCGAAGCGAATAGTGTTGTAGCCCACCCCCACCGTGCCGGGCAGCGCGAGTTCAGCCTCCACCGCGGCCGCAAAACGGTACTCGGGCAGCCCCCGCTCCAGGCAGGTCTGCGGCAGGATGCCGGTCAGCAGGCAGGCCTCGGGATCGGGCAGGAAGTCGGGCGCGGGCTGGCAGTAGTGCATGACCGGCGTGCCGATCTCGTTGAGCGCCGCATCGGTGCGGATGCCCGCGAACTGCGCCGGCCGGTCGCGGCGGGGCACGCGGCCGAAGGTTTCGTAGTCGTGCCAGAAGAAACTGAAATCGCTCATCAGGTGCCCGTTTGTGGATTGCGTCACGGCGCCACACCGACATCGGGTTAGTCCCGACAGGGTGCGCCCCAGGATTGTCGTCGCAACGACATCGTGCCGGCGGCTTCACTTCTAGCATCGGCGCTCACCGCTTTCAGGAGCCTGCAAGGATGTCTTCGATCTCTCGAACGCCGTGGCGAGTCAGCCGACGTCGCTGCCTCACGACCCTGGCCGCCAGCCTGGCTGCACCGTGGGTGGGTACCCGGGCCGCGCAGCGCCTGCGCCTGGGGCAGTCGATCGCCCTGTCCGGGCCGCTCGGTGAACTCGGGCAGGCGGCCCATGACGGTGCCCGGGCCTGCTTTGCGGCCGTCAATGCCGCCGGCGGGGTAGCGGGGCAGTCGATCGAACTGGTGGTAAAGGACGACGGCTACGACGTGAAGCGGGCAGTGGCCCATGTGGAGGCCTTCCTGAACGACAGCAGCATCTTCGGCCTGTTCAACTGCATGGGCACGCCCATGGTCGAGGCTTCACTGCCGATGCTGCGTCGTACCGACATGCCCTACTTCGCGCCCTTCACAGGCGCCCTGCTGGCCCGGCCGGCGGACATGCGCAACATCTTCAACGTGCGGGCCAGCTACCCCGACGAGACCGAAGAGCTGGTGCAGCACCTCACCACGATCGGCATCAAGCGCATCGCCGTGGTCTACCAGAACAACGCCTTCGGCAAGGAGATCTTCACCGCGGCGCAGGCGGCGCTGGCCCGTCGGTCGTTGACGCCGGTGGGCACGGCCACGGTCGAGAACACCGGCACCGACGCCCAGGCCGCCGTGACGACGATCATCGGCGCCTCGCCCGAAGCCGTCGTGCTGGGCCTGGCAGGCCAACCCACGATCGACGTGATCAAGGCCTTCAGGGTGGCGCGCAAGGGGCTGCCTCTGTACGCGCTGTCGGTGATGGGTTCGGCCAGCACCCTGCGCGCACTGGGCGATGACGCGGCCGGCGTGACCGTGTCCCAGGTGGTGCCGCTGCCCACGCAGTCGACCCTGCCCGTGGTGCGCGACTACCTCAGCGACTGGAAGGCTCTGGGGACGTCGCTGGCCCCCTCGCACCTGGCCCTGGAGGGCTACATCAATGCCCGTGTGATGGTCGAGGTGCTGCGGCGTGCAGGCCGCAACCCCACACGCGCCGCGTTTGTCGATGCCGCCTGGGCCATGACACGCCACGACCTGGGCGGTTTCCAGGTCGGCTTTCAGGGGCCCGGCACTAATGCAAGCCGCTACGTGGAACTCACGATGGTGTCGCGCGACGGACGGTTCATCCGCTGAGGATCAGCCGTCCAGGCCCGCCAGGAACGTGCGGATGACCGCTTCGAAGGCCGCCGGCTGTTCGAGCACGCTGATGTGCGAGGCCTCGGGCAGCACCTCGAGCCGCGCCCCGGGGATCGCATCGGCGATGGCCTGGGACATCGCCACCGGCGCGCCCTGGTCAAGTTCACCGGCGATCACGAGCGTCGGGCAGGTGATGCCGGGCAGGCCGGCACGCCAGTCGACCTCGGCCACGGCGTGGCAGCACCCCAGGTAGCCGGTCTGGTCGTTGCGCAGCAGGCCGGCGCGCGCTGCGGCTTCGGCCTGCGGCTGGGCGCGACGATAGCCGTCGTGGAAGTAGCGCCCCATCACGGCGTCGGCGATGGCGGCAATGCCCTGCGCCTGGACGGTGGCGATGCGCTGTCGCCACATCTCGCGCCCCGCATCAGGGTAGTACGAGGTCGAGTTGGCCACGACCAGTGCCTTGATCAGCTCAGGGTGGCGGATGGCCAGCCCCTGCCCCACCATGCCTCCCATCGACAGCCCGATCCAGACCACCGGGCCACGGCCCCACTCCCGGATCACCCGGGCGGCATCTTCGACCAGATCGTCCATGCGGTACGGGCCCGTCGGCGCGGCGGACTGGCCATGGCCACGGTGGTCGTAGCGCAGCACTTCGCAGGTGGGCGCCAGCGCATCGGCCAGGCCATCCCACATGTGCAGGTCCATGCCCAGCGCATGGCTCAGCACCACGGGCGCCCCGTGGCCCTGCAGTGCCACATGCAGCTCGGGCAGGCTGAAGGTGCGGTGCACCGAGACGCGCCGTTCGGCAGTGAGCGGTTGTGCCGCCACGTCGATGCCATGCTCGCGCAGGATGCCCAGCGCCAGCTTGAACGCCGTGTTGGCCGCCGGCACGCCGCAATAGATGGCCGACTGCAGCAGGGTCTCCTTCAGGTCGTCGATCGGCACGCCCGCCTCGACGGCCGCCTTCATGTGCAGCTCGAACTCCTCCCAGCGCCCCAGGGCGATGGTCATGCCCAGCACCAGCAGCCGGCGGGTGCGGTGGTCCAGGCCCGGGCGACCCCAGATGTCGTTCCAGGCGTAGCGGGTGATCAGCGACTGGAAATCGGCGTTGAAGCTGTTCGCGCTGGACAGCGAGCGCTCGACCCAGCTGTCGCCAAGCACCTGGCGGCGGTTGCGCAGGCCACGCTCGAACTCGTCTTCGTGGGAGCCAGGGTTCGCGTTGGAAGTCATGTCGGATACCTGTGGAAGATGAACGGTGGAACGGTGTGTCACGCGCCTGGGGCCGTATCGTCGCGCAGGGCCCGGGCGGCCTCGCGCAATGCATCCAGTTGCTCACGCGCCAGCCGGGCCGCCGGTGCGGCGGCGCGGTCGATGTCGAACAATTCGTCAACAGCTTGCGGTGACAGCAAGGCGCGCAGGCTGGCATCGCCTTGCAGCGCATCGTGAGTGACATCGCGCAGGTGCCGCCGTTCGGACACGGTCTGGCGGGTCAGGGTTTCAAACAGCGCATGGGCCTGCGCCTTGCCGATGCGCGCAGCCAGCTGCATCGACACCGCTTCGGCAAACACAAGGCCCTGCAGGGCGTCGATGTTCTGGCGCATGCGCGCCGCATCGACCTGCAGGCCCGCGGCCGCCTCGCCGATCGCCTGCACGGCGCCATGGGCCGAGATGAACAGCCCCGCCCATTCGGCCAGCTCGGCCTGCCAGTTGCCCAGGCCGCGCTCCTGCTCCTGCGGCATCGCCGACAGCAGGGCGGCCACCCGCATGGGTGCCCGCAGCGCCGCCGCCAGCGCCACCATCGACGACACCGGGTTGCGCTTGTGCGGCATGGTCGACGAACCGCCGCGCCCCGCGCCGGACGGCTCGGCCAGTTCACCCAGCTCCCCCTGGGACATCATCGAGACGTCACGCGCGATCTTGCCCAGTGCACCACACAGGACGCCGACTTCCGCGCCCAGGGCCACCCATTCGTCACGCTGGGTATGCCAGGCGCCCGGCGCCAGCCCCAGCCCGAGGTCGTCCGCCATGCGGCGCGCGATCTCGCCACCGTGTTCACCCAGGACCGACAACGTGCCCACCGCCCCGCCCAGCTGCAGCCGCAACGCGCGCTGCGCCTGTTCACGCAGCCGCGCCTGGCGGCGCACCAGCGGGCCGATCCAGCCCACCATCTTGTAGCCCAGGCTCACCACCTGGGCCGGCTGCATCAGCGTGCGCCCCAGCACCGGCGTGGCGACATGGGTCTCGGCCAGTGCCAGCAGGGCTTCGATCAGCCGGGACAGGTCACGATCGATCAGCGCGATGGCGCGGCGCGTGACGAGCACCATGGCGGTATCGATCACGTCCTGGCTGGTGCTGCCCCAGTGCACATAGCCTGCCGCCTGCTTGTCGAACAGGGCCACCGTTTCGGTCAGCTTCTTCACCAGCGGGATGGCCAGGCTGCCGGCCCGTCCGCTTTGCGCAACGATGGCCGGCACGTCATACAGCTCGGCCTTGCAGACACCAACGATGGCCTGCGCGGAGGCTGCAGGGACCAGGCCCACCGCACACTGCGCCCGCGTCAACGCCGCCTCGAAGTCCATCATCGCCTGGACGACCGACACCTCGCTGAAGGTGTCCAGCATCTCGGGGGTGGACAGAAAACCTTCAAAGATGAATGAGGACATGGTGGCGGTTGGGTAGGTCCGGCATCGCGGTACCGGCCGTCAGGTCCGGCTCGGGCGGCTTTCGAGCCACACCAGCCAATGATCTTGACGAGAAAGGGTTTGAATTCGAACTATCGGTGCGATTAACGCAAACTTGTGTGAGCACCGAACAGGTCTCGGCAATCTAGGCTATATTGCGTCGTCGAACAAGCCCCAAGCCCGCAACTGCCGCCAAGTTGACGCGAAGATCGCCCATCGCGCCCGCTGATCGCACAGCAAGGTGTTCCATGTCCAGTCCCTCCCCTTCCGAGTTCACCATCCAGAAGCGCGATTTCATTGCCGGGCTCGAAAAAGGCCTGGCCGTGATCGAAGCCTTCGACCAGGAGCAGACGCGCCTGTCGATGACCGAAGTGGCGCAACGCACCGGCCTCACGCGGGCTGCAGCGCGCCGCTATCTGCTGACGCTGACCCAGTTGGGGTATGTGTCGTACGACGGGCGGATGTTCTCGATCACGCCGAAGGTGCTGCGCCTCGGGCAGTCGTACATCCATTCGGCGCGGCTGCCGCGCATCGTGCACCCACAACTGCACAAGCTGGCCCATACGCTGCAGGAGGCCTCGTCGGCCGGTGTGCTGGACGCCAGCGACGTGATCTGCATCGCCGCGACCACGGCCGGTCGGGTGGTGTCGGCCACCCTGCAGCCGGGCACGCGTGTGCCGGCCTACTGCACCGCCAACGGGCGGGTGCTGTTGTCGTCACTGCCGCAGGAACGGGTCGATGCCTGGCTTGAACAGCAGACGCTGGAGCCGCTGACGCCCCACACGATCACGCACAAGGAGCGCCTGCGCATCGAGATCGCGCGGGCCCGCTCGCAGGGTTTTGCGGCCGTCGACCAGGAACTCGAACTCGGGCTGCGGACGATCTCCGTGCCCTTGAAGAACCTGCGCGGCGACTCGGTGGCGGCACTGAACGTCAGCGTGCATGCCGCGCGCATGACGATGTCAGAACTCCAGGATCGCTGCCTGCCCGCACTGCTGCAGGCCCAGGCCCAGGTGCGCAACCTGCTGTGAAGTGACAACGGCCGACCGCCCCGCCCGGGACTGTCGGCCGCATGAGTGCGAAGCATGGTGCGCACGCACCGTGCACGCACCCGGCGCCGATGCCTCGGCGGCATCGGCCGGATGTACCGGACTGCGCCGCCTCAGTGCTGCAGGATCTTCGACAGGAAGTCCTTGGCGCGCGGCGAGCGGGCGTCGGGGTTGCCGAAGAACTCTTCCTTCTTGCAGTCCTCGATGATCTTGCCCTGATCCATGAAGATCACGCGGTGGCTGACCTTGCGCGCAAAACCCATCTCGTGCGTCACGCACATCATGGTCATCCCTTCCTGGGCCAGCTGCACCATCACGTCGAGCACTTCGCCCACCATCTCGGGGTCGAGGGCCGACGTCGGTTCATCGAACAGCATCACGATCGGGTCCATGCTCAGTGCCCGGGCGATGGCCACACGCTGCTGCTGACCACCGGACAGTTGGCCGGGGAACTTGTCCTTGTGGGCCATCAGGCCCACGCGGTCGAGCATCTTCAGGCCGCGGGTCTTGGCTTCGTCCGTGCTGCGCCCCAGCACCTTGACCTGCGCCAGCGTGAGGTTTTCGGTCACCGACAGGTGCGGGAACAGCTCGAAGTGCTGGAACACCATGCCCACGCGCGAGCGCAGCTTGGGCAGGTTGGTCTTGGGGTCGCTGACCGACACGCCGTCGACCAGGATGTCACCCTTCTGGAAGGGCTCGAGTGCGTTGACGGTCTTGATCAGGGTGGACTTGCCCGAGCCCGACGGGCCGCAGACCACCACGACCTCCCCCTTCTGCACGCTGGTGGTGCAGTCGGTCAGCACCTGGAAGGCGCCGTACCACTTGCTGATGTTCTTGATCTCGATCATTGCCGACATGGTGTCGTCTCCTAAATCCCGTTGGTTCAGTCGCCGCGGCGCTCAGCGCACGATGGCAATCTTGCGCTGCAGTCGCTTGACGAGCTGCGACAAGGCAAAACAGATGACGAAGTAGATCACGGCCGCCGCCAGGTACGCCTCGATCGGGCGCCCCAGGTTCTTGCCCGCGGTCTCGAAGCCCTTGAGCATGTCATAGGCGCCGATCGCGTAGACGAGCGAGGTGTCCTGGAACAGGATGATGGTCTGCGTGAGCAGCACCGGCAGCATGTTGCGGAAGGCCTGCGGCAGGATCACGAAGCGCATGTTCTGCCCGTAGGTCAGGCCCACGGCCTGGCCGGCGAACACCTGGCCGCGCGGAATCGACTGGATGCCAGCGCGCATGATCTCGGAGTAGTAGGCCGCCTCGAACAGCGTGAAGGTCACGATGGCCGACATCTCCGCGCCGATCGGACGCCCGAGCACGAAGGGCACGAGCAGGAAGAACCACAGGATCACCATCACCAGCGGGATGGAACGCATGCCGTTGACGTAGATCGTTGCCGGCACGGCAAGCCACTTGATGCCCGACAGCCGCATCAGCGCCAGGATGGTGCCCAGCACGATGCCGCCGATCATCGCAATCAGCGTGAGCTGGATGCTGAAGACAAAACCCTTGAGGACGTAATCGGAGATCAGCGCCCAGTTGTAGAAGGACAGGTCGAGATTCATCTCACTTGCCCCCCACATAGCCGGGCACGCGCACACGCCCTTCGATGAACGACATCACCCGGTTCACGGCAAAGGCCGAGACGATGTAGAGCGAGGTGACGGCCAGGTAGACCTCGATGCCGCGCGCGGTTTCTTCCTGCGCCTGCATCGCAAACATGGTGAGTTCGGCAATCGACACGGCAAATGCAACCGAGGAATTCTTGATGATGTTCATCGCCTCGCTGGTCAGCGGCGGGATGACGATGCGAAACGCCATGGGCAGCACGACGTATCGGTAGGTCTGGGTGACGGTCAGGCCCATCGCGGAGCCGGCCATCATCTGACCGCGTGGCAGCGCCTGGATGCCGGCGCGCACCTGCTCGGCCACCCGGGCCGAGGTGAAGAAGCCCAGGGCAAACACCACCAGCACAAAACCCGGCAGGCCCTTCATGACCGGAATCAGCGCCGGAATCACGTGGTACCAGAGGAAGATCTGCACCAGCAGCGGGATGTTGCGAAACAGCTCGACCCAGACGTTGCCGAAGGTCTGCAGACCCTTGTGTGGTGCGGTACGCAAGGTGCCGACCACGGCACCCACACTGAGCGCGATGACCCAGGCGCAGGCTGCCACCGACAGGGTCCAGCCCCAGGCCGATAGCATCCAATCAAGGTAGGTTTGACCGGCACCGGTGTCTTGCAGGAAGACTTGCCAGTTCCATTCGAAAGACATCTTGTTCTCCTCCGGTGTCGATGCACGTCGCAACCACCGGGCGTTTCAATGCGAGCAAGCGATTTCTGTGCCGGCGTAGTGGACAACGGCACCGCCTCACTGTCAATGCGGCATCACCTCCCCAAGGCCGGCCTGGCGGCCCGCCGAGGCGCACCCGACACGATAAAAAAAGACCCACCCGCCGTGGCAGGTGGGTCTTGTCGCGTCAGGCGATCACTTCTTCGCGTAGGCTTCCATCGGGTTGTCGTTGGGCTTGGCGATGGCCGCCTTGAGCATCGAACCCATCGGCAGGTTGTAGTTCACGTTCTTCGGCGGGGTGGGCGACATGAACCACTTGTCGTACAGCTTGGCCAGGTCGCCGCTCTTCATCATCGCACCGATGGAATCGTCCACCGCCTTCTTGAAGGCCGGGTCGTCCTTGCGGATCATGATCGCGATCGGCTCGACCGACAGCACTTCACCGACGATCTTGAAGTCGCCGGGGTTCTTGGCATTGCCGATGTTGCCGGCGAGCAGGTTGTCGTCCATCACGAAGGCGTCGGCACGGCCCGACTCCAGGATCAGGAAGGAGTCGGCGTGATCCTTGCCGAAGATTTCCTTGAAGTCGACGTTGTTGCCGCGCTCATGCTTGCGCAGATGCTGCACCGAGGTCGTGCCGGTGGTGGTGACCACCGTCTTGCCGTTGAGCTGCGCGATCGATTCGATGCCCGACTTGGCGTTGACGGCCATGCGCACTTCGGTGATGTAGGTCGTCAGGCCGAAGGCCACCTGCTGCTGGCGGGCCGCATTGTTGGTGGTCGAGCCGCACTCGATGTCCACGGTGCCGTTCTGAACCAGCGGGATGCGGTTCTGGGAGGTGACGGGCGTGTACTCGATCGTGGGCTTGTTGCCGAGCTGCTTGGCGACGTCGGCAATGATGCGCTCGCACAGTTCCACATGGTAGCCGGCGTACTTGCCTGCGCCCAGCGTGTAGGACAGGGGAGCGGACGAATCGCGAACACCCATGACGACCTTGCCGGTGTCCTTGATCTTCTTCAGCGTGTCGGCTTGCGCTGCACCAGCGGTCGCCAGCACTGCGGCCAGGACAAGCAGGGACTTCTTCATGGTCATGGAGACTCCTTCAGAGGTTGAAAAAAGCGCCCTTGTGGGCATGTGGAAACAATTCTAGGCACGAGGCCATACGCGGGACTACGTACTTCCCGGGGGAGTGAAAACCTGAGGTGTCAGAACGGAACCTGGTCGGTCGGGTACTTCCAGAAATCCTTGAGCAGGTAGCTCATCGGCAGGTTCAGCGAGGTGTTGGCGGGCGCGATGGGCTTCTGGAACCAGCGCTCGTAGATCGGGTGGGCCTCGCGGGTCTGGATCAGTCGTTTCATCTCGTCGTCGATGATCTTCTTGAACTCGGGGTCATCCTTGGGCAGCATGATCGCCAGGGGTTCGATGGTCAGGAACTTGCCCACCACCTTCAGCTTCGAGGGGTCGGGCCGGCCGGCGATCAGGCCGTAGAGCAGCACGTCATCCATCGCAAAGCCGTCGGCCTCGCCCTTTTCGACCATCTCGACCGCGCGCGCATGGTCGGGCGCCTCCAGGATGGTGATGCGCAGCAAGCGCTCACGGTTGGCCTGGTCGATCGCCTTCAGCGGCGTGGTGCCCTTGGTCGACACCAGCCTGCGACCTTCGAATCCGGCCAGGTCGTCGATCGGGCTGTTGGAGCGCACCATGTAGCGCGCACCGGTGATGTAGTGCGGCACGGTGAAGCCGACCTTCTGCCGCCGCTCGGCATTGTTGGTGGTCGATCCACATTCGAGGTCGGCCTTGCCTTCGGCCACCATCTGGATGCGGTTCGCCGGCGTGACCATCAGGTACTCGGGCGTCAGCGACTTCAGCTCGAGCTTGCGACGCACGGCGTCGGCCAGCTTCAGGCACAGGTCGACCGCGTAGCCGACCGGTTTGCGGTCAGCGTCGAGGTAGGAGAACGGCACGGACGATTCGCGGTGCGCCAGGACAATCTTGCCGGTGCTGCGGATGCGGTCCAGCACGGGACCGGCCTGCACGGCCACCCCTGCACCCAGCAGGGCGCAAGTCAGAAGGAAACGAGGCAATCGGGTACTGCTTGACATGCTCATCCTCGACGTCAGGGGGTGGAACCAACCGGGTACTTCGATCCCGGTACGCAACGCTCTGGCCGCGAACTGTAGGGGGTGCGGCCGAGTGGCGGCCAATGCTGAATGAATCCAACCCTATGCATTGCTTGCATGACCTTTCAGGGTTAATACGGGGCAGGCATGACCCGCCAGCTGCACCACCATGGTGCAGCCCATCTTACCCAGCTTCCATGCAAATGCAGTGCCTGAACCACCGTCAGCCCGGCAGGCCGCGCCAGAACACGGCGATCGGCACGATCAGCAGGCCGGCATAGATCAGGCCGACCCCCATCGCCAGCCCGGCCTTCATCGGCTTGTAGCGCAGGTGCGTCAGGAGTTCGTCGACCATGCGCATGCGCTGGCGCAGCGGCATGTGCCGTGACACTGAACGCTCCAGCGCCTGGAACGCGAGGCGGGCGACCCCCTGGGCGTCGGCCGGGGGCTGGCGCGCTGCCACTGCGCGGTAGGTCCGCTCGAACCGCATCTGGCGCCACAGTGCCCGCCACGACAGCACCCTCAATGCCACCAGCAGCAAGGCCAGCTGGAAGTCGAGCACCCACCACAGCAGCACCATGCCCAGGACGGCCAGCACTTCCAGGCCGACACGCACGGCCACTCGCCGGGCTGGCAGCAGGGTCTCCAGCACATGGCCGCCGTCCAGCGGATGAATCGGCAGCAGGTTCAGCAGATTGACGATGAGCATGGTCCAGGCCAGCGGCGACAGCCAGGGCTGGGCCGCCAGCGTCTGCCCGGGCACCGCAAGCAGGATCAGCGTGGCGAGCAGCAGCCCCGGCACGGGCCCGGCCAGGGCGACAATCGCACGATGCCATGCGTTCGGGCGGCTTTCCTCGCCGAAGGCCACCCCGCCCACCAGGGGCAGCATCAGCATCTGCGTACGGCGATAGCCCAGCATGCGCATCGCCAGATAGTGGCCAGCCTCGTGAAAGGCCACCACGACCAGCAGCATCCAGGCAATGCGCCAGTTGAGCACCAGGGCCGCAGCGGCAAGGAACACCAGGCAGCTCATCACATAGAGCGCCCACTGCACTGACGCCGCCGGGCTGGCATGCGTGCGGGCCCGGTGGGCGACAAACATGACCAGGCTGCGCTCGAGCGGCGCCCGCGCTGCGAGCGCCGGGGTCTGCGGGTCCCATTGGCGGATCGTCGCGATCAGGCGCTTGATCTGCTGGCCCATGCGCCAGGTCAGTTGCGGCAGACGCCACGGCGACAGCATCAGGGCCGGTCCGTCGGCCACACACAGGCCGCGGCGCTGCATGCTGTCGATGGTGCGGTTCTCGTAGCGCTGCAGGCGCGTCTCGATGTCGTCCGGGTCGCCCCAGGGGAGGAAGTCCGGGAACCCCTCCTCACGCATGGCCGCCAGCTGGGCCTCCAGTTGCGTCTTCAGATCGACAAAGGCCTCGCCGGCATTGCGCAGCACGGCCGGATCGTGCGGCACCACCTGCCAGGGCAGATTGCTGCTGCCCACCATCAGCCCTTCGCGCACTTCACCCAGCATGGTGACGATGACGACGTTGGGCAGCTCGGGCAGGCCACTCCACATCGCCTGGGCCAGCACCGGCAGGTGGTCGTGCCGGTACACGCGCACCGGTTGCCAGGGCGTGAGCGCCCGCGGCACGGCACGCATCTCCACGCCGTGCGACAGCCGGAATCCCAGCGTGGCCAGCTCCGCCTCCACCGGCTGGAACAGCTCATCGACCAGGCCCTGCATCCGCAGCGGCCCGGGACGACGATCAACGTGCGACGGCAGGCGCATCGACGCCAGTTCACGCAGCCTCGACACATGGGGCGCAATCAGTGTCATCAGCACGATTGCCGCCACCAGGACTTCCCATCCCATGTTCATCTCCCTGGCCGCGAACCGCCTTGGTCGGCAGCTCGCAGCGGTTGTCTGCGCAGCCCGCTCAGCCGGCCGGCAGCGCCACGTTCAGCGCGCAGAGCGAAGAAAGTCCCACAGCGCCTGCACGCCCGGCCGCACATGCTTGGCCATTTCGGGCCGTTCGCGGTAGATGCGCACGTCCATCGTCACTTCAAAAGCGTCGCCGGGCGGCGCAGCAGCCACGAGGCGGCGCGCACGCAGCTCCTTGCGGACCGAACTGGACGGCAGGAAGGCCACGCCGTGGCCTTCCAGCGCCATGGCCTTGAGGCCTTCGGCCATGTCGGTTTCGTAGATTGCGTCCAGGTGCAGCGGTGCCGCCGAGCGCTTGATGATGAGGTCGACCAGCCGGCCGAGGTAGGCGCCCGAGGCGTAGCTGAGAAACGGCACCTGTTCGGCGGGCCGCCCGGGCAGGCGGAACATCGGCTGCCCATCCGGCGTGCTGCGTGCATACGGCGCCAGCGTTTCCTGGCCCAGGCTGAGCAGCTCATAGCGGTCCGGGTTGAGCTGCAGCGGCTGGGAGGGGTGGTGGTAGGCGATCAGCAGGTCGCAGCTGCCTTCGACCAGCCGCATCACGGCGTCGTGCACATTGAGCGCGATCAACCGGCTCTTGACCGCGCCGAAACTCTTGCGCAGGTCCATCACCCAGTGCGGGAAGAAGGTGAAGGCCAGCGTGTGCGGCACGGCGAACTCGATCATGTCCTGCCCGGCCGAGCGGTGGCCGCGCATCATGTTGCGCGTGGTCTGGAGCGAACCGAGGATCTCCAGCGCCTGGGCCAGGAAGGTCTCGCCGGCCGGTGTCAGCCGGGTCGGGTACGACGACCGGTCGACCAGATCGATGCCCACCCACCCTTCCAGCGCCTGGATGCGCCGCGAAAAGGCGGGCTGGGTCACATGGCGGAGCTGGGCCGAACGCGAAAAGCTGCGCGTTTCGGCCAGGCTGACGAAATCTTCAAGCCACTTGGTATCCACGGCGGCAAGTGTAGCGACCGCCGAGGGTGTACTCCGAGGGCTGGCCCCTAAGCCTAACGGGGGAGGCGGTCTGTGCGCGGCACGCACTTACACTTCGTTGATGCTGTCGGTCGTGCTCGTCTCATTTGTGGTGGCTTCGGTCATCACCCTGTATGTCATCCATTCCGCCTGGGCGCACGCCCATGTGTCGGGCGATCACGACTTCGACGGCCCGCAGAAGGTGCATGCGCGTGTGGTGCCACGGATCGGTGGCATCGGCGTGTTCGGCGGCATGGCGGCCGGGCTGACGCTGCTGGCGGCCGTGCAGCCCGACAACCTGCACTATTCGCTCGGGCTGCTGACCTGCTCGCTGCCGGCCTTTGCCGCTGGGCTGCTCGAAGACTTCACCAAGCGCATCTCGCCGCGGCAGCGCCTGATGGCCACCGCCGTGGCCGCCGCGCTGGCGGCCTGGCTGCTGGGCGCCACGATCACGCGCACCGACATTGCGCCGCTGGACTACCTTGTCGGGTTCGGCGTCGGTGCAGCCGCCCTGGCGATCTTTGTGGTGGCGGGGGTGGCCAACGCCATCAACATCATCGACGGCATGAACGGCCTGGCTTCGATGTGCAGCGCGATCATGCTGGCCGGCCTGGCCTACGTCGCCCTGCAGACCGGCGACGCCTACATCGCCGTCGTTGCGCTGGCCACCGTGGGGGCGATCCTCGGGTTCTTCATGTGGAACTACCCGAGCGGGCTGATCTTCCTGGGAGACGGCGGCGCCTATTTCCTGGGTTTTCTGCTGTCGGAGCTGTCCATCCTGCTGCTGGTGCGCAATGCCCAGGTCTCGCCGATCTTCCCGCTGCTGCTGTGCGCCTACCCGATCTTCGAGACACTGTTCTCGATGTACCGCCGCAAGGTCGTTCGGGGCCGCGCGGTGGGCATGCCCGACGGCATCCACCTGCACAGCCTGATCTATCGGCGGCTGATGCGCTGGGCCGTCGGTAGCCAGGACGCGGCCGCGCTCACGCGGCGCAACTCCATGACCTCGCCCTACCTGTGGGTGCTGTGCTCGCTCACCGTGGTGCCCAGCCTGCTGTGGTGGGACAGCACACCGATCCTGGCGTCCTTCCTGGTGCTGTTTGCGGTGTCCTATGTGCTGCTGTACTGGAGCATCGTGAAGTTCAAGACCCCGCGTGCGCTCGTGCTGCGCCGCCACATGCGCCCCGGCCCGCGCTGAGGGCCCCCGGGGCTCAGCGCAGTCCGTCCCACAGCAGCTTCAGGCCGGTGAGCAGCATGCCGGCATACACCAGGCGGTAGAACCAGTCCTGGCGCACCCGATGCACCAGGCGCACACCGATCCACACGCCCAGCGGCGCGATCGGCATCAGCACCAGTGCGGTGGTCATGTTCTGCCAGTCGATCAGCCCCAGCCAGGCATACGGCCCCCACTTCGACAGGTTGACCGCCGCAAAAAACACCGCCATCGTGGCCGAGAAGGTCAGCGGCGGCAGCTTCAGCGGCAGCACATAGGCATTGACCGGCGGCGCGCCGGCATGCGCCACAAAACTCGTGAACCCGGAGGCCACACCCAGCACCCAGCCCAGCCAGCGTGGTGGCGGCGGCGCATCAGGCTGGGGCGGAAAGAACAGCCGCTGCGCCAGAAACAGCAGCGTGAGCGCACCGACCACCGCGGCCACGGTCCTGGCAGACAACACCCCGAACAGCACCGTGCCCACCACCGTGCCGAGCAGCCCGGCGGGCAGCAGCAGGCGGATCAGCCCACGATCACAGTGCTTCAGGTAGGCCATCACGCCGAGGACGTCCATCACGAACAACAGCGGCAGCATGATGGCCGCAGCCTGCGGCACGGGAATCGCCAGCGCCATGATCGGTACGGCCAGCGAACCGAACCCTGAGCCGAACCCGCTCTTCGACAGCCCCATGAGCAACACCGCCGGCACGGCCACGGCGTAGAACCAGGGGTCCTGGATGAACGGGCTCACACTGCCTCGGGGCTGCCGGACGGACGCATGCCGCTCGCCGGCCCAGGCAGGCAGTGACGGTGAGGTGGCGCAAGGGAGGGCATGAGCGATGTTTCAGGCGGCAGAAGGCGGGGATTGTCGCGCGCCACGCCCCCAGGTGCCATGGCCGCCCCACAAGGCCCCGGCCGTCACCGGCCGACCCGCAAACACCGACAATGTCGGCATGTTTGCCCCGACCCAACACGATGTCCGCCGCTTTTTCTGCGACACCTACCGCAAGCACCGCGCCGGCGAACCGCTGACGCCGCTGGAGGCGCTGGCGGCCGACTGGATCGCCGAACACCCCGAATACCACGCCGACCTGGCCGACGTCGATGCCGCCCTGGCCGCCAGCTTCGAGGTCGAGGAGGGGCGCACCAACCCCTTCCTGCACCTGTCGATGCACCTGTCGATCACCGAGCAGGTGGGCATCGACCAGCCGCGCGGCATCAAGCAGGCGCACGACCTGCTCGTGCACCGGCGCGGCTCGCTGCACGAGGCACAGCACGAGGTGATGGAATGCCTCGGCCAGATGATCTGGGCCTCGCAGCGCAGCGGACTGCCCCCCGACGGCGACGCCTACATCGACTGCGTGCGGCGCCGCGCCACGCGCTGAGGCCGGCGCGCGCCCCGCTCAGTCGGCGGCCGGATAGCCCTCGTCGGCCAGCGCCTGACGAAAGGCCTGCGCGTCCCGTGACGAATCGATCTGCACACGGTGGGTGGCCAGGTCGATCTCGACCCGGGCCTCAGGGTCGACCTGCTGCACGGTTCGAGTGACGGTCTTGACGCAGTGGCCGCAGGTCATGTCGTTGAGGAAAAGTTCAATCATGGTCAGTGCCGGACAAAGTGGAGACGATGCCCCACTGTAGTCATTGCCACGGTGTCAGGGTCAAGCCCACCCCGGTGGCAGGCTTGATCTGCATCAGGCGAGCGCGCCCCGCTTGACCTTGCCATGATGTCAAGGCCTACAGTGACCGACATGAACACCGTCACCCTCCCCATCCAGGGCATGACCTGCGCCTCGTGTGTCGGTCGTGTCGAACGTGCCCTGTCCAGGGTGCCCGGCGTCGCGCACGCCAGCGTCAACCTGGCCACCGAAACCGCGCAGGTGCAGTCCGCCCCGGACGCCTCGGGCACCCTGCCCCGGCTGGTCCAGGCGGTGCACGACGCCGGCTATGAAGTGGCCGTCGAGCAGCGCCAGCTCGCCATCGGCGAGATGACCTGCGCGTCTTGCGTGGGCCGTGTCGAGCGTGCGCTGCTCAAGGTGCCGGGTGTGGTGAGCGCCAGCGTCAACCTCGCCACCGAACGGGCCACGGTGGAGGTCGTGCGCGGCGTGAGCGACGCCACGCTGGCGGCAGCCGTGCGAAAGGCGGGCTACTCGGTCAAGACCGCCAGCCCGGAACGCGCCGCGACGACACCCGCTGCCGCGACGGCCGGGTCGACCGCCTCTCGCGAGGCGCGTGCGGTGATCATTGCCGCTGCGTTGTCCTTGCCGCTGGTCGTGCCGATGGTGGGCGACCTGTTCGGCCGGCACTGGATGCTGGACGGCACCCTGCAATGGCTGCTGGCCACGCCGGTGCAGTTCTGGCTGGGGGCCCGGTTCTATCGTGCCGGCTGGAAGGCCCTGCGTGCCGGCACGGGCAACATGGATCTGCTGGTGGCGCTTGGCACGACAGCGGCCTACGGCCTGAGCCTGCACCTGCTGATCGAGGACTGGCGCATGGGCGGAGGCATGCCGCATCTGTACTTTGAATCCGCGGCGGTGGTCATCACGCTCGTCTTGCTGGGCAAGTGGCTGGAAGCCCGCGCGAAGCAGCGAACGACCGCGGCCATCCGCGCATTGCAGGCCCTTGCGCCAGCCACGGCACGGGTGCTGCGCGATGGGCAGGAACGCGAGGTGGCCCTGGAGGACGTGAGCGTGGGCGATGTTGTTGTCGTGCGGCCCGGCGAACGCATTCCGGTGGACGGCCAGGTGCTGGAAGGTCGCTCCCATGCTGATGAGTCGCTGCTGACCGGTGAAAGCCTGCCGGTCGCCAAGGGGCCCGATGACCGGGTCACCGGGGGTGCAATCAATGCCGAAGGCCTGCTGAAGATCCGCACGCTGGCCGTCGGCACCGAAAGTGCGCTCGCACGCATCGTGCGGCTGGTCGAGAACGCCCAGGCCGGCAAGGCGCCGATCCAGCGCATGGTCGACCAGGTGAGTGCGGTGTTCGTGCCAGTGGTGCTGGCGATCGCCCTGCTCACCTTGCTGGGCTGGGGGTTGTGGACAGGCGACTGGCGCATGGCCACGCTCAACGCGGTGGCTGTGCTGGTCATTGCCTGCCCCTGCGCGCTGGGCCTGGCCACCCCGGCCGCGCTGATGGTGGGCACCGGTGTGGCGGCGCGCCGCGGCATCCTGATCAAGGATGCCCAGGCACTGGAGGTCGCCCATGGCGTGGACGTGGTGGCCTTCGACAAGACCGGCACACTCACGATGGGCCGCCCCACGCTCGTCGCTGCGGTGGCCGCCCCGGGCACCGACGAGCGCCAGCTGCTCACCCTGGCCGCCGCGCTGCAGTCGGGCAGCGAACACCCGCTGGCGCGCGCGGTGACGCAGGAGGCCCAGGCCCGTGCGCTGACCCGCCTGGAAGCACAGGACCTGCGGGCCATCCCCGGCCGCGGCATGGCCGGTACCGTCCAGGGCCTCGACCTGCGGCTGGCCAGCACGGTGGCCATGCAGGAGTTCGGCGTGGACACCTCGCCACTGCTGGCGACCGCCCGCGGCCTGCAGAGCGAGGGACGCACCGTGTCCTGGCTGGCCAGCCTGGGCCCGACACCGCAGTTGCTGGGCCTGCTGGCGTTCGGCGACGAGATCAAGCCGCAGGCCGCCGAGGCCATCGCACAACTGCACCGCCAGGGCGTGCGCACGGTGCTGGTCAGTGGTGACAACCGCGGCAGCGCCGAGGCCGTGGCACGGCGGCTTGGCATGAGTGACGTGCGTGCCGAGGTGCTGCCCGGCGACAAGGCCCAGGTGATCGCCGGGCTCAAGCAGGGCGGCCACCGCGTGGCGATGGTCGGCGACGGTGTCAACGACGCGCCGGCACTGGCGGCGGCCGATGTGGGCCTGGCCATGGGCACCGGCACCGACGTGGCGATGCACGCGGCCGGCATCACGCTGATGCGCGGCGACCCAGGCCTGGTGGCCCAGGCGATCGACATCTCGCGGCGCACCACGCGCAAGATCCACCAGAATCTGTTCTGGGCCTTCGCCTACAACACGATCGGCATCCCGCTGGCGGCGTTGGGCCTGCTCAGCCCGGTGATTGCCGGTGCGGCCATGGCGCTGAGCAGCGTGAGCGTGGTCACCAATGCGCTGTTGCTCAACCGCTGGACACCCGGAGACTCGAGATGAACATCGGTCAGGCCGCCCAGGCCAGTGGCGTCAGCGCCAAGATGGTCCGTCACTACGAGGCGCTGGGGCTGCTGCCTCAGATCGCCCGCACCGACTCGGGCTACCGTCAGTACGACGAGTCCGCGGTGCACACGCTGCGATTCATCCGTCGGGCGCGAGACCTCGGCTTCGGCATGGAGGAGATCCGCGAACTCCTGGCGCTGTGGCGCGATCGCAGCCGGCCGAGCGCGCAGGTCAAGCGCATTGCCCAGGCCCATGCGGCCGACCTCAGCCGCCGGATCGAGGAGATGCAGGCGATGAAGCGCACACTGGAACAACTGGCCGACTGCTGCCAGGGCAACGAGCGGCCGGAATGCCCGATCCTGGATGACCTGGCCGCGGCGGATGCCCGTGGCATGCACGCGCCATGTCACTCCCCACACGGCGACACCCGCTTTCGCTGACCCGACTGACTGGCCCGGCTGGCTGACCCGACAGGCTGGCCCGCCGAGGGTCTACGCCACGCTCGACCGCCCCCCGGAAACGACACAGCCTGCACCGAGGTGCAGGCTGCAGAGGGCTGTCTCAGCATGTGCCCGGCTGAGTGCCGGGCCCGGCTCAGCGGAACTTGCTCTGAGCGACGGTCTTGAGCTCGCCAGGGAGCGAACCGATGTAGCGGGCCATCGCTTTCAGCTCGGCTGCGCTGAACTGCTTGACCTGACCGGCCATGATCGCGTTCGCACGGCCGATCTGGGGGTTGTTGTCGATCTGGTAGGAGCGCAGTGCAACGTAGAGGTAGTCAGCGTGCTGGCCGGCGATCTTCGGGTAGGCGCCGTCGATGGGCTTGTTGAAGTTCGCACCGTGGCAGGACACGCAGGCACCCTTGTTCAGCAGCGCGGCCACTTCGGCCGAGGGCTGCACCGCGGGCGTCTCGGCCACTTCGGTCTTGCCGCCATGCTGTTCGTAGTAGGCGGCCAGGTCGGCCATGTCCTGCTCGGACAGGGTGTCGGCAATGCCGCGCATCGTCGGGTGCTTGCGCTCGCCCTTCTTGTAGGCGGTCAGCGCGGCCACGATGAACTTGGCGTTCTGGCCGGAGATCATCGGCACGCGATGCACTTCGGGGAAGCTGGACTGGTAGCCGGGAATGCCGTGGCAGCCGATGCACATGGCCACCTTCTTCTCACCGGCCTTGACGTCGCCGGGCTTGGCATCCTGTGCCAGGGCCGTACCAGCCATTGCGGCCGCGAGGCCGACACTCAAGCCAGCCTTGCCGGCCAACGCGATCATCGTGGAGAGCACTTTAGTCATGGGGCGCCGCGGGTTCGTTCGGGTTTTCAATTCAACCGCGGATTATAGCCGGCCACTTATACTGGCCTTCACTCCCCCAACCGTTGATCACGCGCAGATCCCATGAAGTTCCAAGGCTCCGACAACTACGTTGCCACCGACGACCTCCGGTTGGCCGTGAATGCCGCGCTCACGCTGAAGCGCCCCTTGCTCGTCAAGGGCGAGCCCGGGACCGGCAAGACCATGCTGGCCGAGGAAGTGGCCCGCTCGCTGGGCATGCCCCTGCTGCAGTGGCACGTGAAGTCCACCACCAAGGCACAGCAGGGCCTGTACGAATACGACGCGGTGAGTCGCCTGCGCGACAGCCAGCTCGGCGACGAACGGGTCAAGGACATCCACAACTACATCGTCAAGGGCGTGCTGTGGCAGGCCTTCGAGGCCGATCAGCCGGTGGCCCTGCTGATCGACGAGATCGACAAGGCCGACATCGAGTTCCCGAACGACCTGCTGCGTGAACTCGACCGCATGGAGTTCTATGTGTACGAGACCCGCCAGATGGTCACGGCACGCCACCGCCCGCTGGTGTTCATCACCTCGAACAACGAGAAGGAGCTGCCTGACGCCTTCCTGCGCCGCTGCTTCTTCCACTACATCCGCTTCCCCGACGCCGACACGATGAAGGCGATCGTGCAGGTCCACTACCCCGGCCTGAAGCAGGAGCTGCTGGCTGCGGCGATGAAGAACTTCTACGACGTGCGCAACCTGCCCGGCCTGAAGAAGAAGCCGTCGACCTCGGAGCTGCTCGACTGGCTGAAGCTGCTGGTGGCCGAGGACATCCCGCTCGAGGCCCTGCAGAGCAAGGACGACAAGGTCGCCGTGCCGCCGCTCGTGGGCGCGCTGCTGAAGAACGAGCAGGACGTGACGCTGTTCGAGAAGCTCGTGTTCATGCAGAGGCACAACCGATGATCCAGGCACGGCCCGTCACGCTCGAAGGGCATGGCGTGCGGCTGGAGCCGCTGACGGCCGGCCACGCAGCCGACCTGCGCGCCGCAGCCGCCGACGGCGAACTGTGGACGCTGCGCATCACCTCGGTGCCCGAGCCCGACCAGACCGAGGCCTACATCGCCGCCGCGCTGGCCGGCGCCGAGGCCGGGCACATGCTGCCGTTTGCGGTGCGTGACCTCGACAGCGGGCGCATCGTGGGCTCCACGCGCTATCACGACATCATCGCCAGTGTCGATCGTGTCGAGATCGGCTACACATGGTATGCCGCCAGCCGCCAGCGCAGCCATGTGAACACCGCCTGCAAGCTGCTGCTGATGACCCACGCCTTCGAGGACCTCGGCTGTGCCGTGGTGGGATGGCGCACCGACATCCTCAACCTGCGGTCACAGGCTGCGATCGAGCGGCTGGGGGCCCGGCGCGACGGTGTGATCCGTCACCATGCACTGCGGCGCGACGGCACGGTGCGCGACACGGTGATGTACAGCCTGCTGCGCGACGAGTGGCCCGAAGTGCGCGAGCGCCTCACCCAGCGCCTCGCTTTGCGACTGCCGACCGCCGCCTGAGCGGCCCGTCGCACCGCCCGGGTCGGTGTTCACCCGCGACCGAGCGCCGCCACCCGGCTCATCGCCAGGCCGGCAGCCGCGGTCCGGGTCTCGACCCCCAGCTTCTCGAACACATGCTCGAGGTGTTTCTTCACCGTGGCCGGGCTCGCGCCGAGGATGTCGGCAATGTCTCGGTTGGTCTTGCCCTTGACGACCCAGTACAGCACCTCGGCCTCGCGGGCGGTCAGCCGGAACGCCTGCGCCAGCGCGTCGATCGAGGCGGCGTCTGAACTTTCACGCATCACCAGCAGCCATTCGTCGTCACCGGTCTGTTCATGCAGCGCAAAGCTCAGGCGCTTGGCGCCCTGCGCGACCGTCCACACCGGCGCCTGGGCCCCGGCCGGCAGCATCGCGGCCCCGCCGGCCAGGTGGCGGCGCATCCACACCAGGAGTTCGTCCGGTGCAACCGTATCGGGCGTGGCAAAGTAGGCCTGCATCAGGCGACGGGCCAGGGGCGTCTGCCACACGATGCGCCCCTCGGCGGCCCGCACCGCGATCGAGGCATGGCCAAAGGCATCGAGGGCATTGCGGGCCTGGCGGGCCTGCCGCGCACCCTGCATGTGGGTGGCGATGCGGGCCATCACCTCGCGCGGGCGGATCGGCTTGACCACGTAGTCCACCCCGCCGGCCTGGAACGCGGCCACCACATGTTCGGTTTCGCTGAGGCCGGTCATGAAGATGATCGGAATGTGGGCCGTCTCGGGCTGGGCCTTGAGCCGGCGGGCACACTCGAAGCCGTCCATGCCGGGCATGACGGCATCGAGCAGCACCACGTCGGGCAGCGACTGCGCAGCGCGCTGCAGCGCGGCCTCGCCGTGGGTGGCCACCAGCACGGTATAGCCGCATTCGTCGAGCGCATCGTGCAGCAGCGAAAGGTTGTCGGGCACGTCGTCGACGATCAGCACGACGTCGGAGGCGCGGTCGGTGGTCATGGCTGGGGTTCCGGAGATGAAACGGCCGCCCGCTCGGCCTGGGGCTGCTGCGCCTTGCGCAGGAAACCGGAGATGGCCTCGAGCTGGAACTGGCGCGCCATTGTGCGCACGTGCGCGACAAAATCGGCACATTCGGGGTGATCGTCGGCGATGCGGTCGAGCATGCGATGGATGCCGCGCACATAACCGCTGCCCACCAGTTCATCCAGCGCCTTGAGCACGTCGACCGTGGGCAGCACCATGGCCGGCGCAGGTGCCACCGGCGCCGCGGCGGGGCGGGCGGCCTCGATCCACACCAGTGACAGGCGCCGGCCCAGCCAGTCCAGCAGTTCACTGACCCGCACCGGCTTGAGGATGAAGTCCTCGGGCGTGATGCCGACATCGTTGTCCAGCCCCTTGTCAAAGGCATTGGCCGAGACGATTGCGACATGCGCCTGGCTCAGGGCTTCGCGCCGGATGCGGCGCAGCGTCTCCCAGCCGTCGATGCCCGGCATCGCCAGGTCCAGCAGGATGGCATCCGGGCGCGCCTGCGCAGTGGCCTGGCGCAGGGCTTCCAGGCAGGCCAGCCCCGATGCATGCTGCTCCACCACAAACCCCAGCGGCTCGAGCACCGACACCAGCAGGCCGCGGTCGGCCTCTTCGTTGTCGACAACCCAGATGCGGCGAGGCTCGCCCTGGTAGCCGGTGCGCACCGAGCGCGGCAGGGTGGCCAAGGTCGAGCGCAACTGAGGCAGGAACAGGCGGATGCGAAACACCGTGCCCTGGCCCGGCACGCTGCGCACCGTCATCTCGCCGCCCATCAGATCGGTCAGCATGCGGCTGATGGTCAGGCCCAGCCCGGTGCCACCGACCGGGTCGACCGCGGACGAACTGCCGCGCGCAAACGGCTCGAAGATGCGGTCGAGTTCGTCTGCCGTGATGCCCGGCCCGGTGTCCTCGACCTCGAACTGCGCCATCTCGCGGGCGTAGCTCATGCGGAACACCACCCGGCCCGACGAGGTGAACTTCACCGCATTGCCCAGCACGTTGATCAGGATCTGGCGCAGCCGCTTCTCGTCGGCCCGCACGACCTCGGGCACGTCGTCGGCGATCTCGGCCACGAAATCCAGCCCCTTGCCGGCCGCCTGCAGCTCGAACATGCGCACCATCTGCTGCAGGCCCTCGGCAAAGCGCATCGGCTTCACCTCCAGCGTGAGCTTGCCGCTTTCGATGCGGGCGATGTCCAGCGTGCCCTCGATCAGTGACAGCAGGTGGTCACCGCCCCGCCGGATCACGGTGACGGCCTGCCGGCAATGCGCCGGCACACGCTCGTCCTCGTCCAGCAGTTGCGCATAACCGAGGATGCTGTTGAGCGGCGTGCGCAGCTCGTGGCTGATCGCGCTGATGTAGCGCGTCTTGGCCTGGTTGGCGAGGTCGGCATGCAGCTTGGCCTGCTGGAGCTGCTCGTCGGTGCGTCGGTGCGACTCGATCTCCTGCACCAGCAGATGCGTCTGGCGATTCGATTCCTCCTGGGCCACCTGCCGACTCTTGTGCGTGAGCACCAGCCACCAGGCCGCGATGCCGCTGACCAGCAGCAAGGCCGCATAGAGCTTCATGAAACCCAGGCGCAGCGCAGGCTCGAGTTCGTCCGCGCGGTCGCCCAGCAACTGCAGTTCATGGTGGTACATCAGTCCGAACAACGCGCCCAGCAGCGGCACCACCACGGCCATCAGCAACAGGTAGTGGCCAAGACCGGTGTCGAGATAGCGCTCGGCACCCCGCGGCAGCACGGCATGCAGCAAGTTGGCCCACTGGGTGGACAGCCGGGCCTGCGGCTTGCACAGGTCGTGGCAGCGCGCATCGAGCGAGCAGCACAGCGAGCAGATGTTGCCCAGGTAGGCCGGGCAATAGGCCATGTCGTCACGTTCGTAGGCGCTTTCGCAGATCACGCAGCGGAACAGCCCGGCCTTGGCCGCCGCCGGTGCCTGGGCCTGGGCCGGTGCGGGCGTGGGCCCGGACCCACCGGCCCGCGCGCAGTCCTGGGAGCTGCAGGTACTGCACAAGGATTCGGGCGGACGCGCCAGGTAGTAGCGCCCGCGTGTGGCCCAGGCGATCAGCGGTGCGGCCACGAAGGCAGTGACCATCGCGATCAGCGCCGAAAACGCCTGCGCCACCTCGCCCAGCACGCCCAGGTGGGCCAGCACCGACAGCACCGAGGCAATGCCCATGGCGCCCACACCGACCGGATTGACGTCATACAGGTGGGCCCGCTTGAACTCGATGCCGCGTGGCGACAGCCCCAGCGGCTTGTTGACGACCAGATCGGCCACCACGGCCATGATCCAGGAGATGGCGATGTTCGAGTACAGCCCCAGCACCTTGCCCAGGGCCTGGAACACGCCCAGCTCCATCAGCATCAACGCAATCATCGTGTTGAACACCACCCACACCACCCGGCCGGGGTGGCTGTGCGTCAGCCGCGCAAAGAAGTTCGACCAGGCCAGCGACCCGGCATAGGCGTTGGTGACGTTGATCTTGAGCTGCGAGATGATCACGAAGACAGCCGTGGCCGCCACCGCCCAGCCGAGGTTCGAGAACACATACCCGTAAGCCACCAGGTACATCTGGTTCGGGTCGACCGCGCGGTCGGTCGGTACCGAATGGCTGATGGCCAGATAGGCCAGCAAGGCCCCGCCCAGCATCTTCAGCACCCCGGGCACCACCCAGCCCGGGCCTCCGATCAGCACGCCGGCCCACCAGCGCCAGCGGTTGGCCGGTGTGCGCTCGGGCATGAAGCGCAGATAGTCGGCCTGTTCGCCCATCTGCGTGATCAGCGCCACCCCCACCGTCATGGCGGCACCGAACGGCAGCAGGCTGAACGCCGGACCCACACCGTTCTCGCCGCCGTATTGCACCAGGCCGGCGAGCACGGTCGGCTCTTCCATGAACACGTAGACATACGGCAGCACGAGCATGATGATCCACACCGGCTGCGTCAGCACCTGCAGCCCGCTGATGATCGTGACGCCGTGCGTCACCAGCGGAATCACCACCAGCGCGCAGATCAGGTAGCCCCAGGCCGGCGGGATGTCGAACGCCAGGTCCAGCGCATAGGCCATGACCGCAGCCTCGAGCGCAAAGAAGATGAAGGTGAACGAGGCGTAGATCAGCGAGGTCACGGTCGAGCCGATGTAGCCGAAGCCGGCCCCCCGCGTCAGCAGGTCCATGTCGACACCGTGACGCGCCGCGTACACGCTGATGGGCAGGCCGGCCACGAAGATGATCAACCCGGTGACCACGATGGCCCAGAAGGCATTCAGGAAGCCGTACTGCACCAGCAGGGTGGCGCCCACCGCCTCGAGGATCAGGAAGGACGAGGCGCCGAAGGCCGTGTTGGCCACCCGCATCGACGACCACTTGCGGAACGAGCGCGGCGTGAAGCGCAGCGCGTAGTCCTCCATGGTTTCGCTGCCGACCCAGCTGTTGTAGTCGCGCCGCACCTTGACGACCCGCTGAACGGCCGCGCTCGGGCCGCCGGCGGGCGCCGCTTGCGCGGGCTGGCCAGGCATGTGCGCGGCTTCGGGTTTCGGGTCCATGTCTTGCATTGGGAGGGTGACAACCCGGCTCCTGCCGCAATTTCGATGCCTTGCCTCCGGTTCACCCCGGCCATGCCATGGAACTGACGCCCCGAGAAAAAGACAAGCTGCTGATCTTCACGGCCGCCTTGCTGGCCGAACGCCGGCAGGCCCGTGGCCTGAAGCTGAACTACCCCGAGGCCGTGGCCCTGATCACTGCGGCCATCATGGAGGGCGCCCGCGACGGCAAGACCGTCGCGCAGCTCATGAGCGAGGGCAAGACCGTGCTCTCGCGCGCCGACGTGATGGACGGTGTGGCCGAGATGATCCCGGAGATCCAGATCGAGGCCACCTTCCCGGATGGCACCAAGTTGGTGACCGTGCACCAGCCCATTGCATGAAAACGGTGCACACAACAACCCAATTCGGTGCGCACCAGGCCGGCGCACCTTGTGACAAAGCCTGTCGCCGAAACCTCACCCCCACCCCATCGAGACACGACATGACCTCACGCTCGACCCGCAGTGCCCGATTCCTCCGCCTGTCGCTCGGCGCCGCGCTGGCGGCCGCACCGGCCCTGGCGCTCGCCCATGGTGGTGCCGACGGCGGCAGCCACCACGGGTTCCTGGATGGCCTGACCCACCCCTTCACCGGGCTCGATCACCTGGCGGCCATGCTGGCCGTGGGCTTCTGGAGTGCGCTGGGCATGCGCCGCATCCTGGTGGCCCCGCTGAGTTTTGCCGCCCTGCTGCTGGCCGGCGCCGTGCTCGGACTGCAAGGCGTGGCGCTGCCGGGCATCGAACCCATGATTGCGGCCTCGCTGCTGGCTGTGGGGTTGCTGGCCGCCACGCGCACCCGATTGCCCAGCGCCGCCGCCGGCCTGCTGGTGGGCGGGTTCGCGCTCTTTCACGGTGCAGCGCACGGCCTCGAGCTGGCCGGCGACAGCGCCCTGGCCACGCTGGCCGGCATGCTGATCGGCACGGTGGTGCTGCATGCGGCCGGCCTGGCCGCCGGCCTGGCGGTGCGCGGCCGCAGCCTGTGGTTCGCCCGCATCGCCGGCCTGGCGGTGGCTGGCCTGGGCACCGCCCTGCTCGTGCCGATGATGGTCCTGCGCTGAGGAGCCCGCCATGATTCCAGGCGAACTGCTGACCGACGGCCCCGACCATGCCCTCAATCCGGGGCGCCGCACCGTGAGTCTGGTCGTCGAGAACACCGGCGACCGGCCCATCCAGGTGGGATCGCACTATCACTTTGCCGAGACCAACGGTGCCCTGCGCTTCGACCGCGCAGCAGCCCGGGGCATGCGACTGAACATCGCCTCAGGCACCGCAGTGCGTTTCGAGCCCGGCCAGCAGCGCACCGTCGAGCTGGTCGACTATGCCGGCGATCGCCATGTGTATGGCTTTCGCGGCGAGATCCAGGGAGCACTCTGATGGCCACCCTTCAACGGCGTGCCTATGCCGAGATGTTCGGCCCCACCACCGGTGATCGCCTGCGCCTGGCCGACACCGACCTCATCATCGAGGTCGAGCGTGACCTGACGCTGGCTGCCGGCGGCTACGGCGAGGAGGTCAAGTTCGGCGGCGGCAAGACCATCCGCGACGGCATGGGCCAGAGTCAGCGCATCAACGGGCCGGGCCCGATGGATGCCATGGACTGCGTCATCACCAACGCACTGATCGTCGACCACTGGGGCATCGTCAAGGCCGACATCGGCATCCGGGGCTCGCGCATTGCCGGCATCGGCAAGGCGGGCAATCCCGACGTGCAGCCGGGTGTGGACATCGTCATCGGCCCGGGCACCGAGATCATCGCGGGCGAGGGCATGATCGTCACGCCCGGTGGCATCGACACCCACATTCACTGGATCTGCCCGCAGCAGATCGAGGAAGCCCTGATGTCGGGCGTGACGACGATGATCGGCGGCGGCACCGGCCCGGCCACCGGCACCTTTGCCACCACCTGCACGCCGGGGCCCGAGAACCTGCGCCGCATGCTGCTGGCTGCCGAGGCCTTCCCGATGAACCTCGGCTTTTTCGGCAAGGGCAATGCCAGCCGGCCGGACGCCCTGCGCCAGCAGGTCGAGGCCGGCGCCATCGGCCTGAAGCTGCACGAGGACTGGGGCACCACCCCGGCGGCGATCGACACCTGCCTGACGGTGGCCGAGGAGACCGACATCCAGGTCGCCATCCACACCGACACGCTGAACGAAAGCGGTTTTGTCGAGGACACGATCGCGGCGTTCAAGGGCCGCACCATCCACACCTTCCACACCGAGGGCGCCGGCGGTGGCCATGCGCCGGACATCCTGAAGGTCGTGGGCGAGGCCAATGTGCTGCCGTCGTCGACCAACCCGACTCGGCCGTACACGATCAACACGATCGACGAGCACCTGGACATGCTGATGGTGTGCCACCACCTGGACGCATCCATCGCCGAAGACCTGGCCTTTGCCGAAAGTCGCATCCGCCGCGAGACGATCGCCGCCGAGGACATCCTGCACGACATCGGCGCGATCAGCATGTTCAGCTCCGACTCCCAGGCCATGGGCCGGGTCGGCGAGGTGATCATCCGCACCTGGCAGACCGCGCACAAGATGAAGCAGCAGCGCGGCCCGCTGAGCGGCGACAGCGAGCGGCACGACAACACCCGCGTCAAGCGCTACCTGGCCAAGCTCACGATCAACCCGGCGCTGGCGCACGGCATTGCGCATGAGGTGGGCAGCATCGAGCCGGGCAAATGGGCCGATCTGGTGCTGTGGAAACCCGCCTTTTTCGGCGTGAAGCCTTCGCTGATCCTCAAGGGCGGGTTCATCGCCGCCGCCGCCATGGGCGATCCGAATGCCTCGATCCCCACGCCCCAGCCGGTGCACTACCGCCCGATGTTCGGCAGTTTTGGCGGCGCCCTGGGCGCCACCTCGCTCACCTTCATGAGCCAGGCGGCGATCGCCTCCGGCCTGCCCGAACGCTTCGGGCTGCGCAAGTCCGTCGCTGCCGTGCGTGGCTGCCGCACCGTGAAGAAGGCCGACATGGTGCACAACGCGCTGGCCCCGCGGATGCAGATCGACGCCCAGACCTACGAGGTCAAGGCCGACGGCCAGCTCCTGACCTGCGAGCCGGCGTCGGTGTTGCCGATGGCCCAGCGCTACTTCCTGTTCTGACACACTCGGGGCCATGATCACCGTCAACAAGCTCATTCCCCAGGGCCGCGGCCTCGCCGCGGTGTTGCTCAAGCGCGCCAGCACCGTCGAACTGGACTGGGACGTGCGGCAGAAAAGCCGCTTCGATGCGACCGACTCCCAGGGCCGCCATCTCGGTGTGTTCCTGCCACGCGGCTCGGCCGTGCGCGGCGGCGACGTGCTCGTGGCCGAAGACGGCTCGCTGGTGAAGGTGCAGGCAGCACCCCAAGCCGTGCTCGTGGTACGCCACTGCAGCGACCACGGCAGCCCTTTTGACCTGATGCGGGCGGCCTATCACCTGGGCAACCGCCATGTGCAGCTCGAACTGCAACCCGACCACCTCAAGCTCGAACCCGACCATGTGCTCGCCGACATGCTGCGCCAGATGCACCTGATCGTGACCGAAGCGCAGGCACCGTTCGAGCCCGAGACCGGTGCGTACGCCGCTGTGGCGCATGGTGGCCAGGGTCATGGCCACGCCCATACCCACGGGCACGACCACGGCCACGGGCACGACCACAACGCCGCCCATGACCACGCAGCACCGGGCCATGTGCACGGCCCGGGCTGCGGCCACGCGCACTGATGTCCGCCGTCCTGCCTGCCCCTGCCACCCTGCTGCAGCTCATGTGGCTGGCGTCACCGGCCCTGCCGGTGGGCGGTTTCAGCTACTCCGAAGCACTGGAAGCCGCGGTGGACGCCGGCGTGGTCACGTCCGAATCGCAGGCTGCCACCTGGCTGTGCGACCAGCTTCAGCTGGGGCTGGCCCGCAATGAACTGCCGGTGGTGGCGCAGGCCGTGGCCGCCTGGCAGTCCGGTGACACCGCCGAGATCGAGGCACTGAATGCCTGGGTCACCGCCACCCGCGAGTCGAGCGAACTGCGCCAGCAGACCGAACAGATGGGCCGCTCACTCGCGGCGTGGTTGAAAAACCGGCCCGCCGACGACCGTCTGGCCCGGCTGGCCGGGCTGCAGCCGGCGCCCACCTACCCGCTGGCCTTTGCGCTGGCCGCGTCACAGGCGGGCGCCGACCCTCATGCCGCCATGCTCGCCTACGCTTTCGGCTGGGCCGAGAACATGGTGCAGGCGGCCATCAAGGCCGTGCCGCTGGGCCAGAGCGCGGGGCAGCGCATCCTGGCCCTGCTGGCCGACATGATGCCGGTCGCGGTCGACGAAGCCGCGCGACGCGATGCCGCCCACCGCATGGCCTTCACCCCGATGCTGGCCATCCGCAGTGCCCAGCACGAGGTGCAGTATTCGCGGCTCTTCCGGTCCTGAGCCTCGACAGCCCTTGCACCCTTCGTGTTTCACTCCCCATCCCAGCGTTCATCATGAGCCCTTCCCTGCACCATATCCCTCACCGCACCAAACCCCTGCCGCCGCTGCGTGTGGGCGTGGGCGGACCGGTCGGCTCCGGCAAGACGACCCTGGTCGAAATGCTGTGCAAGACCTTGCGCGACCGCTATGACCTGGTCGTGGTGACCAACGACATCTACACCAAGGAAGACCAGCGCCTGCTGACGGTGGCCGGCGCGCTGGAACCCGAACGCATCATGGGTGTCGAGACCGGCGGCTGCCCGCACACGGCGATCCGCGAGGATGCGTCGATCAACCTCGAGGCGGTCGACCGCATGCTCGAGAAGTTCCCGAACGCCGACATCGTCTTCATCGAAAGCGGCGGCGACAACCTCGCCGCCACCTTCAGCCCGGAGCTGTCCGACCTCACCATCTACGTGATCGACGTGGCCGCCGGCGAAAAGATCCCCCGCAAGGGCGGACCGGGCATCACCAAGAGCGACCTGTTCGTGATCAACAAGACCGACCTGGCCGTGCATGTGGGCGCTGACTTGCAGGTGATGGAGGCCGACACCCGTCGCATGCGCCCCAACCGGCCGTTCGTGATGACCAACCTCAAGACCCATGAAGGCCTTGCCGACGTGATCGGCTTCATCGAGTCCAAGGGCCTGCTGACCGCCTGAGGCCGGCGCACCCTGGTGTTTGTCCCCATGGGTGGGTGTCACCTGCATGACACCCGCATGACATCGATGGCTCCTACCCTTCGCACCTGCACCACGAGGCGTGCGCCGAGGAGACAACGATGCCGATGCACACACGAACGGGCTGCTCGCGCCGCGAACTGCTGGCCCTCGCCGTAGGCAGCGCCTGGGGCGGCGCGGCCTGGTCCCAGGGGGCAGGTGACGCGCTGGTGGTGGCCCAGACGGCTGCCCTCAGCGGGCCGCTCGCCTTTCCGTTCATCGAGATGAACAAGGGCATCCAGGCCGCGTTCGACGAGCAAAACGCCCGCGGGGGGATCGAAGGCCGGCGCCTGCAGATGGCCAGCCTTGACGATGGCGGCAGCCCGCAGAAGGCCGGCGAGAACGCCACCATGCTGCTGGAACGCGATCGCCCGCTGTGCTTTTTTGCCTGCGGCGGGACCACCAGCGTGATGGGGATGCTGCCGGTGGCAATGCAGGCCCGGGTGCCGGTGATCGCGCCGGCCACCGGCAGCGACGCGCTGCGCGCGCACAACCCCTTGGTCATCCACACCCGCACCGGCTACTCGACCGAGATCAACAAGATCGTCCAGCAACTCGGCACGCTGGGCCTGACCCGCTGCGCGGTGGCCTACTCCGACAACCCCTTCGGCAAGGCCACGCTGGCCACCTTCGAGGCGGCCGCACGCAAGCACGGCAACACGGACTGGAAGGCCTTCCTGCTCGGCGACGGTGCCGACGCCATTGCCAGCACTGTCGACGAGATTGCCGCCTACCAGCCGCAGGCCCTGATGTCGCTGGCCGTGGGCGCGAACGGCATCCCGTTCTACCGGGCCCTGAGGCAGAAGGTGAAGGCCCCAGGCTTCTCGATTTCCTTCCTGGGCACACAACCGCTGATGGACGCCCTGGGCGAGGCCGCCAAGGGCATCACCGTGGCCCAGGTCGTGCCGCATCCAGGCGCCGTGGCGATGCCGCTGGTCAAGGCCTATCACGCGGCGATGGCACGGGTACAGGCCAGCCCCGGCTACTCCTCGCTGGAGGGCTATGTGAGCGCCCGCCTGCTGATCGAGGCCCTGCGCCGCAGTGGGCGTGCACCCACGCGCGAGCGGCTGATCACGGCCTTCGAAAGCATGCAGCCCTTCGACCTGGGCGGCTACGAGGTGCGCTACGGCCCGAAGGACCATGAAGGCTCGAACTTCGTCGAGCTGACCTACTACGACGGTCAGCGCTTCCGGCGCTGAGACCTGCCTGCCTTGCCAGTGCGGTGGCGGCGTCCTACCATCGACCGACACCCGCAGGCAGGACGCATGAGCAGCTCTCTCTCCACGACCGCCCCCGCCAGCCCGGCGATCGACCAGGCCCTGGCACACGCCCACGAGACCTACCGCGCACGTCGCCCCGCCAGTGAACAGGCGCATCGCCATGCCCTCGAGATGCTGCCCGGGGGCAACACCCGCAGCGTGCTGTTCCACCCGCCGTTTCCGCTGTGCATGGCGCGTGGCGAGGGGTGCCGCCTGTGGGATGTCGATGGCCATCGCTACCTCGACGCGCTCGGCGAGTTCACCGCCGGCCTGTATGGGCACTCGGACCCGGTGATCCGCGCGGCCATCGACGAGGCCCTCGACCACGGCATCAATCTGGCGGGCCACACGACCGCGGAAGCCCGTCTGGCCGGGGCGATCCGCGAGCGCTTTGCGTCGATCGAGCTGCTGCGCTTCACCAACTCCGGCACCGAGGCCAACCTGATGGCGCTGGCGGCCGCGACCGCACACACCGGCCGTGGCACGGTGCTGGTGTTCCAGGGCGGCTACCACGGGGGTGTGCTCACCTTTGCCGGGAGCCGCTCACCGGTCAACGTGCCGCACCGCTTTGTGGTGGCCCCCTACAACCAGCTTGCGGCCGCACGCGAGGCCGTGCGCGAGCAGGCCGGCGACCTGGCCGCCATCCTGGTGGAGCCGATGCAGGGTTCGGCCGGCTGCATCCCGGGGCAGGCCGGCTTCCTGCAAGGCCTGCGCACCCTGGCCGACGAGACCGGCGCGCTGCTGGTGTTCGACGAAGTGATGACCTCGCGGCTGGCCCCCGGCGGCCTGCAACAGGTGCTGGGCGTGCGCCCCGATCTCACCACGCTGGGCAAGTACATCGGTGGCGGCATGTCGTTCGGCGCCTTTGGCGGGCGGTCCGACGTGATGGCCCGGTTCGACCCGCGCCGGGCCGACGCCCTGCCGCACGCCGGCACCTTCAACAACAATGTGCTGACGATGGCCGCCGGTCATGCCGGCCTGACGCGGGTCTACACCCCGTCGCAGGCCGTGGCCTTGAATCGTCGCGGCGACGCCCTGCGCGAACGCCTGAACGCCGTGTTCCGCGACGAGGGGGTGGCCTGCCAGTGCACCGGCATCGGCTCGCTGATGAACCTGCACCCGATGCTCGGCCCGGTGAACAGCGTGACCGACCTCGTGCAGGCCGACGTCCGGTTGCGGGATCTGATGTTTTTCGACCTGCTCGAACGCGGGGTCTACATCGCGCGGCGCGGTTTCATTGCCTTGTCGCTGCCTTTTGGCGACCGCGAGGCCGATGAACTCGTCGCTGCGATGACGGACGTGGTGCGCACCCGCCACGCACTGCTGGCCGTCGCCTGAGTGCGAAACCCGGCGGGCACGCTCAGCGCAGCGTGCCCAGGTTGCGCACTGCGCGCACCGCCCCTTCGCCCATGGCGGCACCAAAACGCTTGGCCAGCCGCTCGGCGACGTTCTCGCGCGGGGTGTAGTCGATCACCTCTTCAGCCTTGACCACATCGCGTGCGATGAAGTCCAGCGAACCCAGCGCATCCACCAGGCCCAGCTCGACGGCCTCCTGGCCGCTCCAGAACAGGCCGGTGAACACCTCGGGGTTGTCCTTGAGGCGCGGGCCACGGCCCTCCTTCACCACGGTGATGAACTGCTGGTGGATCTGGTCGAGCATGGCCTGGGCATAGGCCGTGTGTTCGGGTGAGCGCGGCGAGAACGGATCCAGCAGGGCCTTGTTTTCGCCGGCGGTGAGCAGGCGGCGCTCCACGCCGAGCTTTTCCATGAGGCCGGTGAAGCCGAAGCCGTCCATCAGCACACCGATCGAGCCGACGATCGACGCCTTGTCGACGTAGACCTCGTCGGCGGCCACCGCAATGTAGAAGGCGGCCGAGGCGCACAGCTCCTCGCACACTGCATAGACCTTCTTGTTGTGCAGGCCCTTGAGACGGCGCACCTCGTCGTTGATCATGCCGGCCTGAACCGGACTGCCGCCGGGAGAGTTGATGCGCAGCACGACGGCCTGTGAGCCGGCGTCCTCGAAGGCCGAGCGCAGGGCCGAGATCAGGTTCTCGGCACTGGCTTCGGTGTCGGCGGCGATCTCGCCGCGCACGTCCACCAGCGCCGTGTGCGGCCCGCTGGGTGCGGTGCTTGCCGTGCGCTGGCTGAACAGCATCACCAGCACGGCCACCACCACCAGCAGCCACGACAGCCTGAAGAACACGCGCCAGCGCCGCTCGCGGCGGCGGTCCAGCAGATAGGCTTCGGTGATCTGGGCCACCAGCGCCGAATCGGTGCTCGCCTTGGCGGCGGCCGCCGATGCGGGCGCCGTCGCGCTGCGGGTGCGTTCGGGTTCGTCCGGCGGCATCGGGCGATCGGACTCAGGCAGATTGAAGCTCATGTATTCCCTGGCGTTGTGGAGGCTCGTGACGGGCACCGCGCGCGAGCCGCTGATCGGGCTCGGCACGCTAGGCGGATCGGCCTGGATGGATCAGTCGGCAAAGACCGGCTGGACCTCATCGGAAGGATACCAATAGACCTTGCCCTCGCGCTCGACCACCGGCACCTCGATCAGCCGGCCGCGCACGCAGGGGCCGCCCACGCACTGGCCGTTGCGCGGGTCGTACACGGCACCGTGGATCGAGCAGATGATCCATTCGCGACTGTCGTCCAGGAACTCGCCCGGCTGCCAGTCCATCTCGGTGGGCACGTGGGCACACCGGTTGACATAGGCCACCGGGCGGCCTTCGAAGCGCAGCGCAAAGGCGCGCACCGTGTCACGCCAGAGCATCACGTCAAAGACGAACGCCTTGCCACGCTCTTCCAGGTCAGCGGCATTGCACAGCTCGATGCCTTCTTGCGGGAACGCATTCATGCGTGGTCCTCCAGCCAGCGGTGCAGTTCTGGCACCGACCGGGCAATGAAACGTGGCTGCAGGCCCTGCAGCGCTTCGGCCTCATGGGCGCCGTAGCTCACCGCCACCGCAGCCGTCCCGGCGTTGGCCGCCAGTTGCAGGTCATGGGTGGTGTCGCCGATCATCAGCGTGCGCTCGGGCGCCACGCCGAATTCGGCCATCAGCTCCTGCAACATGCGCGGGTGGGGCTTGGAGGCCGTTTCGTCGGCGGTACGGGTGGCGTCGAACAGGCCACGCAGCTCAACGGCGTCCAGTGCCTCATCCAGCCCACGCCGCGACTTGCCGGTGGCCACGGCCAGCAGGTGGTTGCGTTGGCGCAGCGCGCGCAGCAGGTCGAGGCTGCCCTTGAACAGCACGACCTCGTGCTGCCGCGCAAAGTAGTGATGGCGGTAGCGCAGCCCCAGCTCGGGGTAGCGCTCGCGGGGCAAGCCGGGCACGGCATGCTGCAGTGCGTCCTGCAGGCCCAGTCCGATGACATAGGCCGCGTCCTGGTCGCTGGGCACGGGCAGGCCCAGGTCCGCACTGGCGGCCTGGATGCACCGGACGATCAGGGCGGTGGAATCGAACAGGGTGCCGTCCCAGTCGAAGACGATGAGGTCGAATTGGCGTTTCAAGCGGTGTCCGCGGTGTGTTGGGTTCAGAGATGATTCAGCAATTCTGCGCACTCGGGCGGCAGCGGGGCTTCGAGCTCGATCACGACCCCGGTGGCCGGATGGTCGAAACGCAGCCGACGAGCGTGCAGGAACATGCGGTCAAACCGCTGGCCCGGCACGGCCTCCCCCCGCGCCAGCGCGCGGTTCAGCTCGAAACGGCCGTATTTGTCATCGCCGGCGATCGGGCAGCCCTCGCTGGCCAGGTGCACACGGATCTGATGGGTGCGGCCCGTCTTGATCGTGACGTCCAGCAAGGTGAAGTCGGCGTAGTGCGCCACCACCTTGACCAGCGTGATCGAGCGCCGCCCCTCCTCCGCCCCCGGTGCGACGGTGCGCACACGGCGCTCGCCCTCGCCAGTCAGGAACTTGTGCAGCGGCACGTCGATGACCTTGCGGTTGTCGGGCCAGGCGCCGGCGACCAGGGCGGCATAGGTCTTGCCGGTCTCGCGCTGGCGGAACTGATCCTGCAGGGCGGTGAGCGCCGAGCGCTTCTTGGCGATCAGCAGGAGGCCCGAGGTTTCCTTGTCGAGCCGATGGACCAGCTCCAGGAAGCGCGCCTGCGGGCGCGCCTGGCGCAGCTGCTCGATCACGCCCGAGCTGACGCCGCTGCCGCCGTGCACGGCCACGCCCGCCGGCTTGTTGACGGCCAGGAGGTGGTCGTCTTCGTAGACCACCGGGAACTCACGCGCGGGCGCCGGTGGCGTGTCGCGGCGGTCGGGCAGGCGCACCGGCGGCACCCGGACCTCGTCGCCCAGTGCGAGCCGCGTGTCGGCTGCGGCGCGCCCCTTGTTCACGCGCACCTCGCCGCTGCGCACGATGCGATAGACGTGGGTCTTGGGCACGCCCTTGAGCACGCGGATCAGGAAGTTGTCCAGCCGCTGACCGGCCCCCGACTCGTCGATCACGAGGTGCTGGACGGCCGGCACGACCGGTTCGGCCGGCATGAGCGGCTGCGGCGCCGAGCGCCGCTCCCCCGCGGCGGACTTCGGCACGCGCGAACGATCGACGCCCGCCCGGGCGTGCTCGGGCGCCCGGGTGGCGCCGCCTGCGGGTGCAGCACGGGCCGGTGAATCACCCCTTGCGACACTGCGTCGGGGCCGCTGTTTCACCCCTATAATCCGTTGCACCACGTTTGTGTTGTAAGTGTTTGATTTTCAAGAGTTTACCCGGCCACTCCCGTCGGAGGGCCAGTCAACACGTCCAGCACAGGGTGGCAAGGCGCGTTGCGCGCGGGCTTTCGGGCCGGCCTGCAGCACGTCACGAGGTGATGCAACGCAGGCCAAGGCGTCGGGCTTCTTCCCAAGGTGAAGCGGCAGTCGTCGGCGGTCCCTGCGGAAGAGCCAACGTAGAACACGAACCCATAACAAAGGTTTTCCGGCAGTAGGCCGGCACCGCTTGCGAGACAACCGGCCCAGCCGGTCCATGCACCGTCAAGCACCGCCTCCTGCCCGCGTCAGTGACCATCCGCGGATGAACCCCCTGGTACCACCCCCCAACCTCGCAGGCCACGACAACCGGGCCCTGTTGCCCGGCCACGCGATGGCCGGTCGCGAGGTCTGCGCGCCTGTGCGCGCCGAGGCGGGCAGGCCTGCGGTACGGCAGTCGGGCCCCCTGGCCCCCGTGCCTGACTCATCCGTCCCGCTGGTTCCTGCACGCATGCGCCAACGCTGCTGAGACGGGTCCTCCCGCACCACGGCAGTCCAGGGCGATTCCTTCGGTTCATCCACGTTTCTCGTGCATCTGTGAGCCACCCCCGGGCATCCGGCCGGCGGTGGCATCTTGGTGAGCCGGTCCTGTCCTGCAGGCCGGCCAAGGAGTGCAGATGAAACGCATGCTGATCAATGCGACGCAGCAGGAAGAGCGTCGCCTGGCCATCGTCGATGGCCAGAAACTGCTGGATTTCGAAACCGAAATCGAAGGGCGCGAACAGCGCAAGGGCAATATCTACAAGGCGGTCGTCACCCGGGTCGAGCCTTCGCTCGAAGCCTGTTTTGTCGACTACGGCGAAGATCGCCACGGTTTCCTGCCGTTCAAGGAAATTTCCCGCCAGTACTTCAAGGAAGGCACCGACGTGCGCAACGCGCGCATCTCGGACGCCATCAAGGAAGGCCAGGAACTGCTGGTCCAGGTCGAAAAGGAAGAGCGCGGCAACAAGGGCGCTGCGCTCACCACCTTCGTCTCGCTGGCCGGTCGCTACCTGGTGCTGATGCCCAACAACCCGCGTGGCGGCGGTGTGTCGCGCCGCATCGAGGGCGAGGACCGCGAGGAGCTGAAGGAAAACCTCGACCAGCTCGAGTACCCCAAGGGCATGAGCCTGATCGCCCGCACGGCCGGCATCGGCCGCTCGGCAGCCGAGCTGCAGTGGGACCTGAACTACATGCTCAAGCTGTGGACGGCCATCGACGAGGCGTCCCGGGCCGGCAAGGGCGCCTTCCTGATCTACCAGGAATCGTCGCTGGTGATCCGCGCGATCCGTGACTACTTCACGTCCGACATCGGCGAGATCCTGATCGATACCGACGACATCTACGATCAGGCCAGCCAGTTCATGAACCACGTGATGCCCGACAACGCGCATCGCGTGAAGCGCTACCGGGACGACGCGCCGCTGTTCAGCCGCTTCCAGATCGAGCACCAGATCGAAACGGCGTTCTCGCGCACGGTGAACCTGCCCTCGGGCGGCGCCATCGTGATCGACCACACCGAAGCGCTGGTCTCGGTGGACGTGAACTCGGCGCGCGCCACCCGCGGCGGCGACATCGAGGAAACCGCGACGCGCACCAACCTCGAAGCGGCCGACGAGATCGCGCGCCAGATGCGCCTGCGCGACCTGGGCGGCCTGATCGTCGTGGACTTCATCGACATGGAGGAGTCCAAGAATCGCCGCGAAGTCGAGACCCGGCTGCGCGACGCGCTGCGCCAGGACCGCGCCCGTGTGCAGTTCAGCTCGATCAGCAAGTTCGGCCTGCTCGAACTGTCGCGCCAGCGCCTGCGTCCGGCCCTGAGCGAAGGCAGCCACATCACCTGCCCGCGCTGCAATGGCACCGGCCACATCCGCGACACCGAATCGAGCGCGCTGCAGATCCTGCGCATGGTCCAGGAAGAGGCCATGAAGGAAAACACCGCCGCCGTGCATGTGCAGGTGCCGGTCGAGGTGACCAGCTTCCTGCTGAACGAGAAGCGCACCGAAATCACCAAGATCGAGCTCAAGCAGCGTGTGACGGTGCTGCTGGTGCCCAACAAGCACCTCGAGACGCCGAACTACAAGCTCGAACGCCTGCGCCACGACGATCCTCGCCTGGAAAACCTCCAGGCCAGCTACACGATGATCGAGGAGCCGGAGGACGAGGTGGGCATCACCCGTCGCCGCGACGCCAGCGACAAGGGCAAGTCCAAGCAGGAGCCGGTGATCAAGGGCATCCTGCCCGAGCAGCCGGCGCCCGTCGCACCACCGAAACCAGTGGCCGCACCCGCGCCGGTCGCCGCCCCGGCCCCCGCGCCTGTGGTGGCCCCAGTGCCCGCTTCCGGCGGTTTCTTCGGCTGGCTGCGCAACCTGTTCGGCATGGGTGATCGCCCGGTGCAGGCCAGCGCGCCCGCCCCGGCCGCAGTCGCCACGCCAGCCGCAGCGCCGGTCCGTGAAGGCCGCGACAACAACAACCGCCGCGGCGAGCGGGGTGGTGAGTCGCGTGGCGATGGCAATCGCCGTGGAGGGCGCGATGGGGGCCGTGATGGCGGTCGTGATGGTCGCCGCGACGGCAAGGAAGCGCGTGACGGTGGCCGCGAACGGGGGCAGCGCGAAGGTCGTGAAGGTCGTGGTCGCCAGGAGCGCGCCGAGCGGCCCGAGGGCACCGAGGTGCAGACCGAGGCCCGCACCCAGGAGCCACGCCGTGAGCGCGAGCCGCGTGAACCCCGGGAGCCGCGTGAGCCCCGTGAGGCCCGTGGTGAGGGCCAGGACGGCCAACGCGCGCAACGTGGAGAACGCGCTGACCGTGGGGAGCGCCAGGAAGGCGGCCGTCAGGAAGGGCGCCGCGGACCTCGCCCCGAGCGCGAGGCACCACCCGCCGTCGAGCCCAGCGATGCCGTGGCGACGGCCGAGCCAGGTTTTGTCGACACCATCCCGCAAGACGGGGCTGCGGAAGCCGCTGAAGGCCAACGCGACGGTCGCCGCCGCCGCCGCGGTGGCCGTGGTCGCCGTGATCGCGAGGCCGGCCAGGTCGAGGGCATCGAGCAGGGCGCCGAAGGCCTGCCCGAGGAAGCCGGCGCCGAACCTGCCGCGGCACTGCCTGGCGACGTGCAGGGTCTCGCCGCGCAGGCGCTGACCCAGACTGAGCCGAGCACCGAACCCGGCAATGACGCTGGCGTCAAGACCGCCGACGACACCGCCGCAGGTGGTGCAGAGGGCGAGGCCCGTGAAGGACGTCGCGGCCGTGGCCGCGATCGTTTCCGCCGCGAGCGCCGCGACCGCGAGGGCGCGCCATCCCTCAACGGTGACGACGCCGCCATGCCGGTGACCCCGATCGCCGAAGACAGCATGCCACCTGCCGACGGTGAGGTGGCTGCCGCGCCGACCCCGCAGGTACCGGTCCGTGAACTCGCTGCCCAGGTGGCCGCTCCCGCACCGGTCATGCAGGCGCAGGTGCCGCGTTATGTGCTGCCACTGGACGAACTGGCGCAGATCGCAGCCGGCGCCGGCCTGGAATGGGTCAACTCCGACGCCGACAAGGTGCGGGCCGCGCAGGAAAGCATCGCCAGCATGCCCACTCCCGTGCACGTGCCGCGCCAGCGCAAGCCGGTGGTCGCGATCGACGAAGGTCCGCTGGTGCTGGTCGAGACCCGCAAGGACCTCTCCCAGTTCAAGCTGCCGTTCGACACGATGCCGGCCTCGTCTCCCAGCGAGAACAGTACGCCAGCGCTCGGCTGATCGCTGTCGGCATCGGGCCTGCCGCGGCCTGATGTCGAGCAGCACCAGGCCGTTCGGAACCCGAGCCGCCCGTCGCAGGACGCGCGGCTCTTTCTTTTGCCACTCGGCACGAACTCGCTGCACTGTGAGGGGACGCGCAGCCGCGTCCAACACATTGACACACCCCGGCGCGTGCGGCTGATGTATCGTCCCCGCACAAAAATTCGGACCGGCGGCGGACGCGATCCATCGTCGGCACGCGGTGACCGACCCGGCAGGTCAGGTTGCCATCGATGATGGGGAGCCCCGAATGCACGTCGCGAAGCAGTTTGGTCTGTCGGTTATTGCCTTGGCCATCGCCGGCTGCGGCGGCGGAATCAGCGACGACGCGGGAGAGTCCGCAAGTTCGGCCGGCACCGAGACATCGCAATCAATCTATTCCTCGCGGATCGTGACGGTCAACGTGACGGGCAACGGCACGGTGGCAGGTGTGCCGGCCAGCCTGAGTTGCACCCCGCAAGCAGCGCCCTGCACTGCGACCTTCGGCAGGCTCACGAGCATCACCCTCAAGGCCGTGCCCAGCCGCGGGGCAGTGTTCCTCGGATGGCAAGGTGCATGCACCGGGTCCTCGCCGGTCTGCAAGGTCTACAACAATCAGGCACGCACGATCACGGCAAGGTTCAGCGGCCCGGCTCCGGCACCAGCACCAGCACCAGCACCAGCACCCGCACCCGCACCCGCACCGCACAACTGGACTTTGTGCGCTCAGGAGAACCAGTACTGCAGTTTCTCGGGCACCACGCAGGTGCGTTATGGCGCCAACGGCACCTACACCTATGGACGCTTCACAGGGGGTGTGCGGTGCGACAACGGCACGTTTGGTGATCCCTTGCCTGGTGTGTTCAAGCAGTGCCATACCAGTGGCACTGCACCTGCACCTGCACCTGCACCTGCGCCTGCGCCAGCTCCAGCCCCCGATGAATCCACTGGCCCCGTCTCGGGTTCGGTGCAGGCCCGCCTGGCCGCCAGCCGGATCATCGGCCCGGCACCGCTGGCTGTTCACTTCGATGCCACCGGCACCACCATCTCGAGCGCGAACGGCGCCCACCCCTTCCACCATGTGCGCTACGAGTTCGACTTCGGTGACGCGCGCGGCCAGACCTGGCCCATTTCCGGCCTGAGCAGGAACACCCAGACCGGCGGGCCCATCGCCGCCCACGTGTATGACCTCCCGGGCACCTACACCGTGCGTGTGCGTGCGCGAGACCACTCGGGGGGCGTGTCCGAGACCACGTTGAACATCACCGTGCAGGACCCGGACAGCACCTATGCCGGCACGCGTACGGTGTGCGTTTCCACCAGCGGCCTTTTCGCCGGCTGCCCCGCTGGCGCCGCGCAGCAGAACGCGTTGCCCGACAGCGCGTCCTACAGCGGTCGCCGGGTGTTGCTGCGTCGCGGCGAGAGCTTCGGCGCCATCCACATTCCCCACGGTGCCAGCAATGTGCAGATCGGTGCCTTTGGCTCGGGTGCCGCCACACCGAGCGTCGCCAGGGTGGGCATCGGCACCATCCAACCGAATTCGTCCGCCTTCCCCAGCGACATCTCGGTATCCGATCTCTCGATCGCCGGCGGTATCGAGTTGTACGCCACCGCCTCACGGCTGCTGTTCTACCGCAACGACCTTGGCACTCAGGGCGCTGGCCTGACCGCGCAGATCAATCTGGACGGTGCGCTGGCCTACATCGCGCAGCATCACTCGCTCCCGCGTGACCAGTACCATCAGCCGCGCGAGATCTTCGTGGTCGAGAACCGTGCCCACGGCAGCACAGCCAACCCGCTCGTCAACATGATCGGCGTGGGCTCGCGCTTCGTCATCATGGGCAACGACATGGGCACAGCCCAGCAGCACACCGTGCGCATCTACGCCATGCACAAGGGATTCATCGCCCACAACGCGCTGCGCGGCCGCTCTTCGGACGGCATCCGCGTGGCGCTCAAGCTGCACTCGGGCGGCCTCGGTGCATACCACGACAACTACGCCATCTCCGGGGACTCCTGGGCCACACGCCAGGTCGTGATCGCCAACAACCGCATGGGCGATACCACCGACAACAACTCGTTCACCGGTGGTGCCAGTCCCGAGAACAATGGTGCGCAGAGTGCGCAGGGCCTGGAGGACGTCGTGCTGGAGAACAACATCTTCTTCCGCGGCCCCAACACGAACACGGAGTTCATCATGATGGGTCGGCGCATGACCACACGTGGCAACACCCGTGCGGACGGTGGCACACCCAACATCAATCAGTTCAACAACTCATACCAGTTGCTCCCGGCCGACTGGAACGGCCCCTACTTCGTACAGTAAGGACATCGAGCCACCGGGACCCGTGCCGTGGCGGACAGGCAGCCAGGCTGCCCTGATGCTGATGGGCCATGGCTCGATCCGCTGAGGCTGGCGTGCCGCTGCCGAGCGGCCAGACCTTGATCCAGGGGCTGCTGGTGCAGGGCTGCAACCCGATCCCGGCCACCGGCCCGTCAGGGACATCAACCCCCTGCATGAATGCAGGGAGTGCATGGCCTCAGGCCCCTCCCCCCTCGCCTGCTTCCTGCGCGACGCGCCTCGCCCCGGTCGGGCTGGACAGCGGCGTCTTCTGGCAACGCTCGCTGCAGCAGCGCCACGCTGCACACGCCGTCGGGCGATCGTTCAGGGCACCCGGGCCAGCGCCTGAACGTAAGGCGCGTGGTGCATCAGGTCGTCCCACGGCATGGGGGCTGTCTGCGGCAGCAGGTCGAGCCGACGGGATTCGCTGTCGGGGCTGGGCTGCCACTCGCCGCGCTGGCGTGCCGCCTGCAGGCCATCGAGCAGTTCGTCGAGTGGTCGGCCTGCTTCGACCAGCGACTGATTGCACAGGAGCACCAGATCGCAGCCGGCATTGAGCGCCTTCACCGCGCCCTGCACGGCGTCACCCATCACGGTGGCGCCCTTCATGCTGAGGTCGTCGCTGAAAACCGCCCCGGTGAACCCCAGACGTCCCCGCAGGATGTCCTGCAGCCAGCGTGCCGAGAAACCGGCCGGTGCGGCGTCGACCTTGGGATAGATCACGTGCGCGGGCATCACGGCCGACAATGACGTGCTCAGCCAGCCGTAGGGCAGGGCGTCGTCGGCCAGGATGGCCTTCAGGGAGCGCTTGTCGACCGGCACGTCCACGTGCGAGTCGGCCGCCACATAGCCGTGACCGGGAAAATGCTTGCCGCAGTTGTGCATGCCGGCCAGCAGCAGCCCGTGCATCAGGCTCTTGGCCAGCAATGTGGCCACGCGGGCGTCGCGATGGAAGGCACGATCGCCGATGACACCGCTCGGACCATGGTCGAGATCGAGCACGGGCGTGAAACTGAAGTCCACGCCGCATGCGCGCAACTCGGCGGCAAGCACATACCCGCATGCCGTCGCCGCATCGGTGGCCCGCAGGGCGTCCTGCATCCACAACTCACCCAGCACGCGCATGGGCGGCAGGTGCGTGAAACCATCCGTGCGGAAGCGCTGCACGCGCCCGCCTTCATGGTCGACACAGATCAGCACGTCCGGACGCAGCGCACGGATCTCGCTGGTCAGTGCCGTGAGCTGGCGGCGATCTTCCCAGTTGCGTGCGAACAGGATCAGCCCGCCGGTCAGCGGATGCTGCAGGCGGCGTCGATCGGCATCCGACAGTGCCGTGCCGGCGATATCGATCACGACGGGTGCGTGCTCGGCATGAAGCGGCGCGCCGGAAGTAGCGTGAGGCATGGGTCAGTCCTTGGTTTCCACCACCACAAAGCTGGCGGCATAGTCGGTTTCGTCGGTCACGCTCACATGCGCACTCAGCCCGCGTTCGGCACACCAGGCGGCCAGCTCGCCGTGCAGGCGGATCTCAGGCTTGCCGCTGGGCGCCTTGACGATCTCGCAGGCACGCCAGGTCATGGGCATGCGCATGCCCAGACCGATGGCCTTGGAGAAGGCCTCCTTGGCCGAGAAACGGGTGGCCAGGTAGCTCACACCCCGCGCACGCACCTTGGCCATGCGGGCCCGGAATACCTCGATCTCGTGCGGCCCGAGCACCTTCAGCGCAAATCGTTCACCATGACGGCCGAGCGCGGCGTCGATGCGACGCACATCGCAAATGTCGGTCCCGATGCCGTAGATCACGCGGCACGCCGGGCCAGCAGGGCCTCGGTCTTGAAGTCGGCAATCGCCTGGCGCAGCCCGACAAATACAGCATGGCCGATCAGCGCATGACCGATGTGAAGCTCGCTCACTTCCGGCAGGGCGGCGATCGCCGCGGTGCTGCTCGGCCCGGGGTGAGGCGGGGGCCGGTCCCACACGGCGAGCCCGTGGCCGGCATTGGTCTGCAGGCCGAGTGAACGCCCCACACGCAGCCCTTCGCGCAGGCGTTCGATCTCGTGGGCCATGGCAGCGCCATCCTGGCCCCACCAGGCATTGGCATACGCCCCTGTGTGCAGTTCGATGCATGGGGCCCCGGCACGCGCGCTCGCCTCGATCTGGGCCGGGTCAGCACCGATGAACAGCGAGACTCGGCAGCCCGCCGCGGCCAGGCGGCCACAGGCTTCACGGACCCGGTCGAAGTTGCCGGCCACGTCCAGGCCCCCTTCGGTGGTGACTTCCTGACGGCGCTCAGGCACCAGGCATACATGCTCCGGGCGTGTGCGCTCGATCAGGGCGAGCATCTCGTCGGTGACGGCGGCCTCGAAGTTCAGGGGCACCTGGATCGCCGCCTTCAGCCGCACCACGTCTTCATCGCGGATGTGGCGACGGTCTTCGCGCAGGTGAAAGGTGATGATGTCCGCGCCGGCCTGCACGGCCAGTTCGGCTGCGGCAACCGGATCGGGGAAGCGCCCGCCCCGCGCATTGCGCAGCGTGGCCACGTGATCGATGTTGACACCCAGCAGCGGGGTGTCGTTCGGAGGTGCGAAGATCATTTGTGCGGCAGTTCCATCATGAGTTGGCGCGTGCGCAGGACAGGCGAGCCCAGATGATAGTGAAGCAGCGGGCGCAGCGCGCCCTTGAGTTCGGGCAGGGCCTCGCCGCAGGCAGCCTGCAGGGCCTCGAGCTGGTCGGACTCGAGCGCCGACTGCAGCGCCTGCATGACCGAACCCCGGACCGCGGCAATCGACTGCGGCGTCGCCTCCACCACGCCTGAATCGCCGTGCAGCTGGTAGTGCCGACCGGCATCGACGTCCGACTGCGTGGCGGTGACGAGGTGCAGTTCGGGCAGCACGCCCATTTCGTTCAGCAGCGTGAGTTCAAAGGCGCGCAGGGCCGCCTGCACCCGCGTTTCATCGTTGCGACCGAGCTCGGGCAGGGTCCGTGCATAGGCGTCGAACAGCTGCGGATGGGCATCGGCACGGGCCAGCAGGCGCATCAGCAGTTCATTGAGGTAGAACCCGGTGAACAACGCCGCCCCGGTGAGCATGGCCAGCCCGCCGGCCCACTCGGCCCCCTTGAGCGTGTGCACCTCGGCGCCCTCTTCGTCGCGGCTGCTGTAGCCCACGATCAGGCGCTGGAACGGCAGCAGCACGGATCGCAGTTGCGAATAGGGTCGCTTGGCGCCCTTCGCGACCACGGCCACACGGCCGTGCTCTCGCGTGAAGAGGTCGAGGATGAGACTGGACTCGCTCCAGTCATAGTGGTGAAGCACATAGGCCGGCTCACCGGTCACACGATGCGTGTGCCGGCGCACCCCGCCGGACTTACTCGTAGCCATAGGAGCGCAGGCGCTCCTCGTCGTCGGCCCAGCCCGAACGCACCTTGACCCACAGCTCGAGGAAGACCTTGGCATCCATCAGCTTCTCGAGCTCCTGGCGGGCTTCGCTGCCGATGCGCTTGAGGCGCTCGCCGCCGTCGCCGATGATCATGCCCTTGTGCGCATCGCGCTCGACGATGATGGTCGCGGCAATGCGGCGCAGCCGCCCCTCCTCCTCGAAGCGGTCGATCACCACCGTCGAGGTGTAGGGCAGTTCGTCGCCCGTCAGCCGGAACAGCTTTTCCCGGACGATCTCGCTGGCCAGGAAGCGGTCGCTGCGGTCGGTGAGCGCATCTTCCTCGTACCACCAGGCCTGCTCTGGCAGGTAGGGCCGCACGATCTTCAGCAGCCGGTCGACGTCGTCCTGGCGCTTGGCCGTCAGCGGCACGAACTCGACGAACGGGTGACGCTCCTGCATGCCCTTCAGCCACGGCGCGAGTTCAGCCCGGCGCACCACCTTGTCGAGCTTGTTGGCCACCAGGACCACCGGCTTGCCCTCAGGCACCAGCGCCAGCACCTTGGCATCGTCCATGCCGTAGCGTCCGGCCTCGACCACGAACAGCACCACGTCGACATCGGCCACCGAGGAACGGACGGTGCGATTGAGCGTGCGGTTCAGTGCGTTGCCGTGCCTCGTCTGGAACCCTGGCGTGTCGACGAACACGAACTGCGCGTCTTCCACCGTGCGGATGCCGGTGATGCGGTGGCGTGTGGTCTGGGCCTTGCTGGAGGTGATGCTCACCTTCTGGCCGACCAGTGCGTTGAGCAACGTGGACTTGCCCACGTTCGGCCGGCCCACGATCGCGACCAGGCCGCAACGCTGCCCGGCCTCAGGGGTGGAAGGAGCGGCCGCTGACGGCTCGGGCGGCGTGTCGGAAGGGTGGTCTGGGTTCACGGGGGTGTCCATCGAAAGGGTTCGGGCGGCGCGGCCAGCGCGTTCAGGAGGGTGCGCGCAGGACGTCAGGCGGCAGGGGGCGAAGCCTGGCGCACCAGCGCCAGCACGGCCTGTGCCGCGTGCTGCTCGGCAGATCGGCGTGACGGGCCTTCACCATGCGCCGAGAGGTTCATGCTGGCGACGACGCAGTTCACGACGAACTCCTGCTGGTGCGCATGCCCGCGCGTGGCAACGATGCTGTACTGCGGCACCGGCAGCCGGCGCGCCTGCAGCCACTCCTGCAGTTCGGTCTTCGCGTCCTTGGCGCTCACATGCACGCCGGGTTCCGCCAGGTGGGCCGCGAACAGGCGGCGGATGAGCTCGAAAGCCGGCTGGAAGCCCCCGTCGAGATACACCGCGCCGAGCACGGCCTCCAGCGCATCGGCCAGGATGGAGGGGCGCTGAGCACCGCCGCTGCGCGCTTCACCTTCGCCCAGGCGCAGGCATTCGGGCAGGCCCAGGTCCAGTGCGATGCGGTGCAGCGAATCCTGCTTGACCAGGTTGGCGCGCACACGCGACAGGTCCCCTTCGTCGGAACCCGAGAATCGCTCATACAGCAGGCTGGACATGGCCAAGCCAAGCACGGCGTCGCCGAGAAATTCGAGTCGCTCGTTGTGGTCGGCGCCGAAGCTGCGGTGCGTCAAGGCCCGGTCGAGCAGCGCCGGGCTCTGAAAGGTGTGGCCCAGACGGCGTTCGAGCGATCGCGCCGCGGCCGTCATGATGCCGCACCGCCTACGAGCCAGGATCGCCCTCGCTGCATGGCGTTCAGCGGGACTGCCCCGCGTACTTGATCAGCAGGAAGACTGGATCGAAGAGTTCGATTTCCTTGTTGTAGGCGAAGCGAATCACGATCTTGTCGTTGATCTTGGTGATCTCGAGGTCCTTGCCGGAAATGGACGAGATCGAGTACTCAACCTGCTTCTGGCGCTCGAATGCCGCCCGGATCTCGGGCACCGTGGTACCGCCTTCAAGCGCCACCTTGTCAACAGTACGCTTGATCGTCCAGTACTCGTTCAATGTCGGGAACACACGCATGCCCACCAAGGCGCCAAAGCCGATGACAACGGCCCAGAACAGCAGGCCCAGCAGCGTGACGCCACGCTGGCGGTTTTTTGGTGATCGCTCCATCGAGGTGCTCCTCCGAGTCTTGTGGTTGCCGGAACCCGTCATTTACTTGAAGGACGACATGCTGCGCCCGAGATTACCCAAATTCAACCAGATGAAGAAGGCCTTGCCGACAATGTTGCGGTCGGGCACGAAACCCCAGTACCGCGAATCCTGGGAATTGTCGCGGTTGTCGCCCATCATGAAGTAGTGTCCTTCTGGCACCTTGCAGGTCACGCCCTCGGCGCTGTAGCGGCAGTTTTCCTTGTACGGAAAGTCATCGACGGCCATCATGAAAGGCGGCACTTCCTTGTTGTTCAGCACCTTGTGCTCGACCTCGCCGAGCTTTTCGCTGAACTGCTGAGCATAGCGCCGGCTGTCCTCGTCGTAGAACTCGCCCAGCGAGCGGGTGTCGACCGGCTGGCCGTTGATCGTGAGTCGCTTGTTCAGATAGGCCACCTCGTCGCCCGGCACGCCCACCACCCGCTTGATGTAGTCGATGCTCGTGTTCAGCGGGTAGCGGAACACCATCACGTCGCCCCGCTGCGGGTCATTGTTCTCGATGATCTTGTGGTTGATCACCGGCAGGCGCACGCCGTAGTGGAATTTGTTCACGAGGATCAGGTCGCCCACCAGCAGTGTCGGCACCATGGAGCCGGATGGAATCTTGAACGGCTCGAAGAGAAACGAGCGCAGCAGGAACACCGCGCAGATCACCGGGAAGAGGCCCGCGGTCCAGTCCAGCCACCAGGGCTGCATCAGCAGGCGCTCCCGCGCTTCGCTCACATCGCCATCGACGCGTGCAATGCCCCGGCGTGCGAGTTCTTCGCGTCGGGCCGCGTCCTGCTCGGCCAGGCGGGCGGCGGCGCGCTCGCGAGCCGGCTTGAAATGGAATCGTTCAGCCAGCCAGTACGTCAGCGTCACGACAGTGAGGATGAACAAGAGCAGCGAGAAGTTGCCCGTCCACCGGCCGACGTACCAGCCCCCCAGGTAGGCAATCAGGCAGGCGTAAAGAGCTCCCGTGAGCAGTCCCATGTGGATTCCGAAGTGGTTCCCGAAGATCGGGGGATCAATCGTCGACTTGAAGGATGGCCAGGAAGGCTTCCTGCGGCACCTCGACGGTACCGATCTGCTTCATCCGCTTCTTGCCGGCTTTCTGCTTTTCCAGCAGCTTGCGCTTGCGGGAGATGTCTCCGCCGTAGCATTTTGCCAGCACGTTCTTGCGCAGCGCCTTGATGTTCTCGCGGGCAATGATGTTGGCACCGATCGCGGCCTGGATCGCCACGTCATACATCTGGCGCGGAATCTGCTCGCGCATCTTGGCCGCCACGGCGCGCCCGCGGTACTGGCTTTGCGAGCGGTGCACGATCATCGCCAGCGGGTCGACCCGGTCTCCGTTGATCAGGATGTCGACCTTCACGACGTCGGCCGCGCGGTACTCCTTGAACTCGTAGTCCATCGACGCGTATCCGCGCGAGGCACTCTTGAGCTTGTCGAAGAAGTCCAGCACGATCTCGGCCAGCGGCAATTCGTAGGTCAGCATGACCTGCTTGCCGTGGTAGGCCATGTTGAGCTGCACCCCACGCTTCTGGTTGGCCAGCGTCATCACCGTGCCGACATAGTCCTGGGGCATGTACAGGTGCACCGTGACGATCGGTTCGCGGATCTCGCGGATGCGGCCGAGGTCGGGCATCTTGCTGGGGTTCTCGACCTCGATCACGGACCCGTCGTTGAGTTCGACCTCATACACCACGCTCGGAGCGGTCGTGACGAGGTCCTGATCGAACTCGCGCTCCAGGCGCTCCTGCACGATCTCCATGTGCAGCAACCCCAGGAAACCGCACCGGAAACCGAAACCCAGCGCCTGGGACACCTCGGGCTCGAAACGCAGCGAGCTGTCGTTGAGCTTGAGCTTCTCGAGCGCGTCGCGCAACTGATCGTATTCGCTGGCCTCGGTGGGGTACAGCCCGGCAAACACCTGCGGCTGGATCTCCTTGAAACCTGGCAGCGGCTCGCTGGCCGGCCCGGCATTGTTGGGCAGCTTCTTCTCGAGCGTGATGGTGTCGCCCACCTTGGCAACGGCCAGCTCCTTGATGCCGGCGATGATGAAGCCCACCTCGCCCGCCTTCAGGCCATCGCGGTTCTCGCTCTTGGGCGTGAACACCCCCATGTGCTCGATCGGATAGACCGCGCCGGTGGCCATCATGCGGATGCGCTCTCCCTTCTTCAGCTCACCGTCCACCACACGCACCAGCATCACGACACCGACGTAGTTGTCGAACCAGGCGTCGATGATCATCGCGCGCGGCGCGGCGTCAGGGTTGCCACGCGGCGGCGGCATGCGGGTGATCACGGCTTCAAGGATGTCGTCGATGCCCATGCCGGTCTTGGCCGAACAGGGAATGGCGTCAGACGCATCGATGCCGATCACATCCTCGATCTCGGCCTTGGCATTGTCAGGATCGGCCTGCGGCAGGTCCATCTTGTTGAGCACCGGCACCACCTCCACACCCAGATCGAGTGCGGTGTAGCAGTTGGCCACCGTCTGCGCCTCGACCCCCTGGCTGGCGTCGACGACCAGCAGCGCGCCCTCACAGGCCGACAGGGAGCGGCTCACCTCGTAGGAGAAGTCCACGTGCCCCGGGGTGTCGATCAGGTTGAGGTTGTAGGTCTTGCCATCACGGGCGGTGTACTGCAACGAGGCCGTCTGGGCCTTGATCGTGATGCCGCGTTCGCGTTCGATGTCCATCGAGTCGAGCACCTGCGCTTCCATCTCGCGATCGCTCAGGCCTCCGCAGCGCTGGATCAGTCGATCGGCAAGCGTGGACTTGCCGTGATCGATGTGGGCAATGATGGAGAAGTTGCGGATGTGATTCATGGGAACGACGGTGACACGGAGCGAGGATGCGGGCTCGCATTCTGCGCAGGAGCCAGGGACCTGTGCGGTCGGCGCCCCGGTGTGTCGACGTCCATGACGCGGCACCTCGAAGCGGGCGGGGAACTAAAAAAAAGGCGCGTCGAATCGGCGACGCGCCTTCCAACAAGAATGTATGGCAACTGCTTTGTTGGACCTTCATTGTAGCCAAAACGACCCCTTTGGAAACCGCGCCAAGCCTTGATCCGGGCTCGTTGCAGTCAGCCAACAAGGGCAACCATCCACAGCTTATCCACAAAAGCATGTGGACCACCTGGGGATAGTTTTCCGGGCCGTCGACTACCTGTTTGCGTCACCAGTAAAGGCGCTTGCACAGTCGCAATTCTATCCAAATGCCGATCGAATCAGCAGCGCCAGAATGGTTGTGTGCGCACACTGACTTACGTTGACGCCGATGCCTGTCGATCTGTGGGCTGGCGTGGCCGATCCGAACTCCCACAGCGTGAAAAAACCCGGCAACCTAGTCGGATGCCGGGCCGCTGCGGCCGGCCCGCGCCTGGTGGCGCAGGCCCGGGACCTTCAACGGGCGGGCCGGATCACCGCGTACTGCGCCCACTCACCGCGCCGGAAGAGCACGTTGAAGGGCTTGCTCTTGTCGAGCTTGGCCACCGCGGCCTCGAACTGCCGCACGTCGCCCACCTCGGTGTTCGCCACCGCCAGGATCACGTCGCCCTCGCGCAGGCCCGCACGTGCCGCTGCACCATCGGCAGCATCCACACGCACGCCCGACTTGAGCTTCAGCTCGCGACGCTGGGCTTCGCTGAGGTCGGACACCGTCAGTCCCAGGGCCTGCATCGGCCCGCTGGCCGCGCCGCTGCGCGGTTCAGCACCCGCCACCCGGCGGGGACGATCCGGCTCGAATTCGGCGACGGTGACCGACAGGTCACGGTAGCTGCCGCGGCGGAAGACCTGCAACGGCAACTTGCTGCCCGGCTTGCTGTTGCCGACGATGCGCGGCAGGTCGGCCGCCTTGTCGATCGGCCGGCCATCGAAACGGGTGATGATGTCGCCCGCCTCCAGACCGGCCTTTTCAGCGGGCCCGCCCTGCTCCACGCTGCGCACCAGCGCCCCCATGGGTTTGCCCAGACCGATGGACTCGGCCACGTCCTTGGTCACCTGGTCGATCTGCACGCCGATGCGGCCACGAATCACGCGGCCATTCGAGCGCAGCTGATCGGACACCCGCGTGGCCTCGTCGATCGGGATCGCGAACGAGATGCCCATGAACCCGCCGGAGCGGCTGTAGATCTGCGAGTTGATGCCCACGACCTCACCGCGCAGGTTGAGCAGCGGGCCGCCGGAATTGCCAGGGTTGATCGCCACGTCAGTCTGGATGAACGGGAGATAGTCGCCGGTGTCCCGCGCCTTGGCACTGACGATGCCGGCGGTGACGGTGTTGTCCAGGCCGAACGGCGAGCCGATGGCCATGACCCATTCACCCACCTTGAGCTTGCTGACGTCACCGATCTTCACCGCGGGCAGGCCGGCGGCCTCGATCTTCACGACGGCCACGTCGGTGCGCTTGTCGGTGCCGATGATCCGCGCCTTGAACTCACGCTTGTCGGTCAGCGTGACATACACCTCGTCGGCACCATCGACGACGTGCGCGTTGGTCATCACGAAACCATCGGGCGTCAGGATGAAACCCGAACCCACACCGCGCGGCTGCTCCTCCGGCTGCCCTGGGCGTTGCGGGCCGCGCGGCGCCTGAGGCTGCCCGGGGAAGGGCATGCCGAAGAAGCGCCGGAAGAACTCCTGCATCTCCTCGTCCATCTCGGGGCCACCGGGGGTACGCCCCGACGAGCTGCGCACGCGTTCGGTCGTGCGGATGTTCACCACGCTCGGACCGACTCGCTCGGCCAGTTCGGTGAAGTCCGGCAATTCCCGCGTCTGCGCCTGTGTGGCCGACGGCGCACCGGCCACCAGCGCAGCGACGGCCAGCGCCGTCACCAGCACCTGCCGGATCAGAGCAGGGCGCAGCGAGACAAACCATGGAATCGTGGTATTTGCGGCAGTCATCAATCACCTCATGCAAAAAGCAGGCTGCGAGCGACTCGCAGCACCCGGATCAACCATCGGAGAACGTGCTCTGAGCGACTGTGCGGACCCATGACGGGCAGCGGTCCGACGATGCGGCCCAGAGCGGCCTGAAGCGCCCTAACGCCTAACGCCTAACGCCCTAACGCTTGCGCTCCAACCCCTTGACGAAGGCACTCAAAGTGGCGGGAGGGACCTCCCCGACGGCCGTCACCCACCATTCGCCGTGCCGGCGCATCAAGGTATGCGTCGCACCCATGCTCATGAGCATTTCCTTGCGATGCAATTCAGGGTTGAACGGTTCCACAAAGATGGAGACATGCGCCAGCCCATCGGAAAAGATGGTCTGCAGAAGCTGGCCTCCTGCCCCGGGTGAGGCACCGGTCGCCGCGGCGGCCGTGGCCGTGGCGGTGCCCGTCGCGGCCTGCCCCGCATCGAGTGCGCGCTTGACGCAACTGACGTGGCGGAAGCCCGGCACCTGGTTGCGGTAGGTCCAGCCTTCCTTCTCATAGAAGGTCTTGGTGAGCACCGGCTTCTCGACACGGTATCCGTCGAGCTTTTTCATCGGCTGCACCACCGACTCCGGCTGCGGCTTCACCCCGATGGAGACCTCGGAAAAAGCCGACGACTCCAGCACGTGTCCCTGCGGCGCGAGGACCTCCGAGCGCAGCAGCAGACCCGTGCCACGCTCCGACCACAGACGATGACCATAGCGATACCCGTCGCGTGGCTGCAGTTCGAGGACATGGGCCTCATGACCTGCCACCCGCTCGACGCCCTGTTTGCGTACTTCGTAGTGCTCGACCAGTCGATCACCATCGCTCAGCAGCAGGGCCGGAAAGGAATTCAAGGTCTCACGCTGCTCGAGCACCGCCGTGCGGCTGCCGGGCCACAGGGTCGCGACGGTGTCGTTGTGCCGCAGCACCCGGCGGGACTGGCCGTCGAGCGACTCGATGCGCTCGAACTGGTTGTCGCCTTCGCAATAGTGGGCGATGCGGGAGCTGGCCATCTGGCCGCCCGCGCTGACGACAAACGTGCCCTGGAAGTTGCGATGCTGCGCCGCCTCATGAATGCGCAGCAACCATTGACGAACCTCTGCCTTGTCGAGCGGCGCGCTGCGTTCACCCGCGCCAGACGCAGGCGCCTGTGCGCCGGCGTGCAAGGCCACGAAAGACAAGGCCATCCAGGCCAGGGTGCGATGGAACCACGGTCTCGACTGCATGGGAGGCACGCTCAGCGGCTGGGTCCTTCGTAGGTGGCACTGCGCAGGAAGCCGGCCGGAACACCAAGGGCCGAACTGCCTCCGAACTGCTTGTGCGCCGACAGGTATTGATCCAGACGGGCATCCCGTACGAGGGTGCCGTTGGCCGTGACCACACGCTGCTCCGCCGTGCCTTCGGTTCGCTGCGGTGCGGCTGCCTGCGCCAGCTCGACGCCCTGGGGGGCCTGCACGAGCTGCGCCGGCACCCCGGCACCAGAGGCGGCCGGATCCTGGGTCATGCGCGTCACGACCAGTACACCCGCGACCACCATCACACCGGCCGCGGCCGCAATCGGAGCCGTCCAGCCACGGCGTCGAGCCGGGGCCGCCATCATCGCGGCAGCGCCGGTTGCGACGGGAGCGCCATTGGCGACGCGGGCTGCGGCGAGGTCGTTCGCCTGCACTTCGTGCGACGGCGCAGCGGGGGCGATCACGACGGGTTCCTGAGCCAGTCGCTGGCGCAACTGGTCGAGGAACACGTCGTCGCGGCCGGCGCGCGCCAGATCGTCCGAACGCATCACGTCGCCGATCAGCTGATAGGTGTGCCAGGTTTCACAGACACTGGCCTCGGCCCGGCGATCGTCGCGCCAGACGCGCATGACCGCGGCAACCTCGTCAGCGAGCACTTCGCCATCGACCAGCGCCGACAGCCGTTCCTTGCCCATCGGGGTCATCCCGGATGCATTGATCCAATCTGCAGACATCACAGCACTCCTGCTCACCAGCGTTTGCCGTCGGGGGTGTCCAACAGCGGGCGAAGTTTCTCGGCAATGGCCTCGCGCGCCCGGAAGATGCGCGAACGAACCGTACCGATCGGGCAATTCATCACGTCGGCGATCTCTTCGTAGCTCAAACCCTCGATCTCACGCAGGGTGATCGCCTGCCTGAGATCCTCGGACAAGGCTTCGATCGCGGCGTTCACCGTGGCCGCAATTTCCTTGCTGGCCAGCACGGCTTCCGGCGTTTCACCATCGCTTAGTTCGTTCTCGACCCGGGAAGTTTCGTCGTCGTCGTCGGACGACATCAATGCCGACTCGTTGATCGTCGGGTCGCGCTTGAGGTCAACCAGCGATTTCTTGGCAGTGTTGACGGCGATGCGGTACAGCCAGGTGTAGAACGCGCTTTCGCCCCGGAACTGGGGGATGGCCCGGTAGGCGCGGATGAAGGTTTCCTGGGCGATGTCCTGCACCAGGTCGACGTCGCGCACCATGCGCCCGATCAGGCGCTCGATCTTGCGCTGGTATTTGATCACCAGCAGTTCAAAGGCTTTCTGGTCGCCGCGCTTGATGCGTTCGATCAGCAGGGCATCGGCGTCGGCACTCATGCAGTCAGGCGATTCTCGCTGGCCGCCACGTCGGCCAAAGTCGAGGCCGAATATACAGCACAGCGCAAAGCGTGCCAGTCGACAACGCTCCCCTGGCGTTCGAGCGGCAGCCACGCTGCAGCTTGCTGCCCCGCCTGCGGCGCGGCTGGCCACAGTCGCAGCAGGAGCCAGAATTGCAGGTCGATGCACACCTCGACATGGGCAGCCGGCTGACGGTCGAGGTCGGCACCGACCGGGCCAAGCCGCCAGGTCTGCCCGTCAAAGCGCAGCACTTGCGCGTTGGTCCGGCGCACGCTGGCTGCCAGCGCCGCGGCGGACAGCGCCCCCACAGCGGCAACCAGCGCACCCCAGGGCGCTTCGATGGCTCGATGGACCCAGACCATCAGAATCGTGGCTGCACAGCTGCCCAGGCCCAGCAGGGCCAGGTTCCAGAGCCGGTAGCGGGCCACCGTGAAGCAGACCCCGGGGGCCGTGCGCATGCGGTGCCGATCCGATCGCTCAGATGCGCTTGAACACCAACGAACCGTTGGTACCGCCGAAGCCGAAGTTGTTCTTCAGGGCCACGTCGATCTTCATCTGCCGCGCCTCGTTGGCGCAGTAGTCCAGATCGCATTCCGGGTCCTGGTTGAAGATATTGATCGTCGGCGGCGACACCTGATGGTAGATCGCCAGCACCGTGAAGATCGACTCGATGCCGCCGGCGCCGCCCAGCAGGTGGCCGGTCATCGACTTGGTCGAGTTCACGACCAGCGAGCGGGCGCTATCGCCGAAGGCCAGCTTGATCGCGTTGGTCTCGTTCACGTCGCCCAGCGGCGTGGACGTGCCATGCGCATTGAGGTAATGCACTTCGTCGGGATTCACACCCGCGTTGCGCAGCGCCAGCTGCATGGCGCGACGCGGACCGTCGACGTTGGGGGCGGTCATGTGATACGCATCGGCGCTCATGCCAAAGCCCGACAGCTCGGCATAGATCTTCGCGCCGCGGCGGCGTGCGTGTTCGTACTCTTCGAGCACCATCACACCCGCGCCCTCACCCAGCACAAAACCATCGCGATCCTTGTCCCAGGGGCGCGAGGCGGTGCGCGGGTCGTCATTGCGCGTGGACAGCGCACGCGCTGCCGCAAAACCACCCACGCCCAGCGGCGAGACAGTGGATTCCGCACCGCCCGCCACCATCACGTCGGCGTCGCCATATTCGATGATGCGAGCCGCCTGCCCGATGCAGTGCAGGCCGGTGGTGCATGCCGTCACGATGGCCAGGTTGGGCCCCTTGAAGCCGTACTGGATCGAAACGTGGCCGGAGATCATGTTGATGATCGATGCCGGCACGAAAAACGGCGAGATGCGGCGCGGTCCGCGATCGGTCAGGTCCTTGTGGGTTTCCTCGATCATCGGCAGACCGCCGATGCCCGAGCCGACAAGACAGCCGATCCGCTCCGCCTGCTCCTCGCTCAGCGCCTCACCGATGGGCAGGCCGCTGTCTCTGACCGCCTGCATGGACGCCGCCATCCCGTAGTGGATGAAGGTATCCATGTGCCGGGCTTCCTTGCCGGGGATGTAATCCTCGATCTGGAAGCCCTTGACCTCACCCGCGAAGCGACAGGCAAAGGCCGACGCATCGAACTTGGTGATGGTGTCGATGCCGGACTGACCGGCAACCAGGTTGGCCCAGGAGGTCTCGACCGTGTTGCCCACGGGAGAAACCAGCCCCAGACCAGTGACGACAACACGGCGACGGGTCATGCGATTCGAACGGTTGCGTTGCGGGAGCGGACGGGCAGAGGCAGTCAGCGCAGGCCCGTTCAGGCCTTCTGGTGCTTCAGCGCGTAGTCGATGGCGAGCTGGACCGTGGTGATCTTCTCGGCCTCTTCGTCGGGAATCTCGATGCCGAACTCGTCTTCGAGGGCCATCACCAGTTCGACGGTGTCCAGGGAGTCGGCACCCAGATCGGCCACAAAGGCCTTCTCGTTGGTGACTTCCGCCTCGGCAACGCCCAGTTGCTCGGCAATGATCTTCTTGACGCGTGCTTCGATATCGCTCATGACTCCTCCAGGAGGGTTTTCAAAAACAGCCCGTGATTCTACGGCCGTTGGAGTGACATCTCTAAGTCACCACTGGCCGCCTCACCGGACGGGCTTGAGCCGGTCGGGCCAGGCAGGAATGCCCGGCCTCAATTCATGTACATGCCACCATTGACGTGCAGTTCCACCCCCGTGACGTAACCCGCCTGCGGCGAGGCCACAAAACCCACGGCATGGGCGATGTCTTCCGGGCGCCCCAGGCGACCCAGGGGGATCTGGCTCATCAGCGCACCGGTCTGCTGCTCGGACAGCGCACGGGTCATGTCGGTTTCGATGAAGCCCGGCGCAATGCAGTTGACCGTGATGCCGCGGCTGCCGAGTTCACGCGCCAGCGAACGGGTCATCCCCGCGACACCGGCCTTGGCGGCCGCATAGTTGGCTTGGCCGGCGTTGCCGCTCGCACCCACGACGGACGTGATGCTCACAATCCTGCCATAGCGCTGCTTCATCATCGGGCGGATGACCGCGCGGCTCAGCTTGAAGACGGACTTCAGATTGGTGTCGAGTACCGCGTCCCAGTCTTCGTCCTTCATGCGCATCGACAGGGTGTCGCGCGTGATGCCGGCATTGTTGACCAGCACATGCAGCGCACCGAATTCCTTCACGATGGCATCGACCAACGCCTCGCCTGCGGCGGCGTCGTTCACGTCCAGCACCACCCCGCGGCCACCGCCGGCCGACAACGCGGCGGTGATGGTCTCGGCGCCAGCGGGCGACGTGGCCGTACCGACCACCTTCATGCCGCGGCGCTGCAGTTCGGCAGCGATCGCCTTGCCGATACCGCGCGTGGCACCGGTCACCAGGGCCACCTGGCCCTGCATCACAACATCACTCATGACAGCATCCCCTTGACGTCGGCCAGCGTGGCCGGATCGAACACTGCGCCGGTCACGATCTCGGCATCGATGCGCTTGACAGTACCCGCCAGCACCTTGCCGGGGCCGCACTCGAAGATGTGGCTGACACCGTGGCGAGCCTTGATCGACTGGATCACTTCGACCCACCGGACCGGGCCGAATGCCTGGCGGTAGAGTGCGTCGCGGATGGACGACGGATCGCTGACGGTCGCCACGTCGATGTTGTTGACCAGGCTGATCGCCGGCGAGCGGACATCCACGCCTGCGAGCCTTTCCTTCAGACGATCCGCGGCCGGACGCATCAGGCTCGAATGGAACGGCGCCGACACCGGCAGCGGCAGTGCCCGCTTCGCGCCTGTCGCCTTGAGCTGCTCGCAGGCCTTTTCAACACCGGCCTTGGAGCCGGCGATCACGATCTGGCGGGGATCATTGAAATTGACGGCCTCGACCACCTCGCCGCTGGCCACGGCGGCCTCGGCGCAGCCGACGCGCACGGCTTCGGCTTCCAGGCCCAGGATGGCGGCCATCGCCCCCATGCCGACCGGCACGGCGTCCTGCATGGCCTGGGCGCGAAACCGCACCAGCGGCAGGGCATCGGCCAGGGTGAGGGCTTCGGCAGCCACCAGCGCAGAGTATTCGCCCAGTGAATGCCCGGCCACCACCTGCGGACGCAGCCCCGTTTCCGCCAGCCAGGCCCGGTAGCAGGCCACCCCCGCCGTCAGCATGACGGGCTGAGTGTTGGTGGTCAGGTCCAGCTGGTCTTTCGGACCCTGGCGGATCAGCAGACCGACGTCTTCGCCCAGGGCCTGGGAGGCCTCATCCAATGTCGCGCGGACGGCCGGATGATCGCCCCAGGCGTCGAGCATGCCCACGGCCTGTGAACCCTGGCCCGGAAAGACGAATGCAAATTGAGTCATGTCGCGTTGAAGGTGGAGAGAAACGCCAACGGCGCAGCAACGTGGAGGTGAAGCGGTAGAGCGGTGGAGCGTGTTCGCCGACGTCAGAGGTCGAGCAGGACCGCACCCCAGGTGAATCCTCCGCCCACGCCTTCGAGCATCACGGTGTCTCCACGCCGGATGCGGCCCAGCCGGATCGCATGGTCCAGCGCCAGTGGTATGGATGCCGCAGACGTGTTGCCGTGTTCGTCGACGGTGACGATCAGCTTGTCCATCGCCAGCTTCAGCTTGCGGGCCGTGCCCTGCATGATGCGGATGTTGGCCTGGTGCGGGATGAGCCAGTCGATGTCGGCCTCGGTGCGGCCGGCCTTGTCCAGCACGGAACGTGCAACATCTTCGAGCACGCCCACGGCCAGCTTGAAGACGGCCTGGCCATCCATCTTGAGCAGCGGGTCGCCCAGCACTGAACCGCCCGAGACGGTGCCCGGAGTGCAGAGGATCTCGGCGTGCCGGCCGTCGGCATGGAGTTCGGTGGCCAGCAGCCCTGGCTGATCACTGGCCTCGAGCACCACGGCGCCCGCGCCGTCACCGAACAGCACGCAGGTGGTGCGATCGTTGAAGTCCAGGATGCGGGAGAAGACTTCCGCGCCGACCACCAGGGCGCAATGGTGGGCGCCTGACTTGATCAGTGCGTCGGCCACCGTCAGCGCATACACAAACCCGGAACAGACTGCCTGGACGTCAAAGGCCGGACAGCCCACCACACCCAGCTTGCGTTGCAGCAGGCAGGCGGTGGACGGAAATACCATGTCGGGCGTGGAGGTCGCGACGATGATCAGGTCGACATCCGACGCGGCACGGCCGGCTGCCTCGAGCGCGTGCCGCGCCGCGTGCAGGGCAAGATCACTGGACGTGACATCGGGAGCCGCAAAGTGGCGCGCCCGGATGCCGGTGCGTTCGACGATCCAGGTGTCTGACGTCTCGATGCCGCGCTCGCCGAGCTCATCGGCCAGTGCTTCATTGGTCACGCGTCGCGGCGGCAGGTAGCTGCCGGTGCCGGTGATGCGCGAATAGCGGTTGGAAGGAAGGCTCATGCGGTCCTGGCGACCGGTATCTCGCTTGTTGGCGCCGCCTGGGAGGGCAAGGCCTGCAAAGTTTCGACAATCCGGTCGTGCACCCGGTCAAGCAACCGGTTTCGGGCCGCATCATACGCCCGATTCAGGGCCTGCTCGAACGCGAAGGCGTCCGCCGACCCGTGACTCTTGAAAACCAGCCCGCGCAGGCCCAGCAGCGCCGCACCGTTGTATCGACGGTGATCTACGCGGTTTTTAAAGTGATTTAGAACCGGAAGAGCGACGATAGCGGCAATTTTCGTGAAGATGTTACGGGTGAATTCCTGCTTGATGAAGCTCGACAGCATCGAGGCCAGACCCTCAGCCGTCTTGAGGGCGACATTGCCGACGAACCCGTCACAAACGACGATGTCGGTTGTGCCCTTGAAAATGTCATTGCCCTCGACATTTCCGTAGAAGTTCAGATGCCCGGCGTTGGCAACCGATCGAAGCAGTTCACCGGCTTTCTTGATGGTTTCGCTGCCCTTGATGGCCTCTTCGCCGATGTTGAGCAAACCGACGCTGGGGTCGGCCTTGCCCTCGACGGCCCCCACCAGCGCACTGCCCATCAGGGCGAACTGGAGCAGGTGCTCGGGCTCGCAATCGACGTTGGCACCCAGGTCGAGCACGGTCGTGTAACCGTCTTTCTGGTTGGGCATCACGGTGGCGATGGCCGGACGATCGATGCCATCCAGCGTCTTCAGCACATAGCGCGCAACAGCCATCAGGGCACCGGTGTTGCCCGCAGAAACACAGGCGTCGGCCGCGACATTGCCCGACGCATCCGCCTTGAGCTGCGTGATCGCGACACGCATCGACGAATCCTTCTTGCGGCGCAGCGCCACCTCGACGGAGTCGTCCATCTCGACCACCTCGGCCGCAGTCACCACGCGACAGCGCGGCCATGCCGCAGCCGGCGCCAGCGCGTCGGCGCGGCCGACCAGCAGCAGCTCGGCCTGGGGATGTCGATCCAGGAAGGCCCGGCAGGCCGGCAGCGTCACCGAAGGGCCGTGGTCGCCCCCCATGCAGTCAACCGCCACACGGATGGGACGCGCAGGCGACACCGGCGGGCGATCTGCCCGAGGCTGAGAGGAAGTGGGATTCATTGCCAGTACCGGACCACGATCACCGGATCACGACAACCGGATCATGAAACGATGGCCAGAGCCACCGCAAGCCGCAGCATGAGGAGCTGCAGACGGCAACGCAACTGGAGACAGGATCAGTCGAACCCCGGCATCCCTTGCGGGATGAACCGGGGCACCGACTTGCAGATCACGCCGACCCCCAGGGATCAGGCGTCTGCCTTGGTCTTGAGGACCTTGCGCCCGCGGTAGAAACCGTTGGGGCTGATGTGGTGGCGCAGATGAACTTCGCCCGTGGTGGGTTCGATGGCAGTGCCCGGATTGGTCAGGGCATTGTGCGAACGATGCATCCCACGCTTGGAGGGCGACTTCTTGTTCTGTTGAACGGCCATGGCTCGCTCCTTGGAAAACCCGAGATTCTAGCACCGACCCACGCTTCTTGGCTAGCGCCATCGTCGCCGCTGCAATGTTCATGACTTGAGCCGGCCCTTGAGGGCCTGCAATGCGGCAAAGGGGTGAGGCCGCTCGTCCGCGGTGACTTCGGCGTCATCACCCGGAGCGCTGGCTGGCTGAGCATCACCCAGTGGCAGGCTGACCGGGCAGGCGTCATGCCGTGGCACCAGCGGCAAGGCCATGATCAGCTCGTCCTCGATGAGCTCCCTGACATCCAGGCTGCGCGCGAGCGGCAGGACGTCGTCCTCGAGTTCGGCATCGAGTTCCGCCGCCTGCGTTTCACCTCCGGGCACGAACAGAAAGCTGCGCGACACGTCCAGGGTCGTCTCCACGGGGGTCAGGCACCGCTGGCACTCCAGGTGCACCTTCGCCTGCGCCGAGACGTCGAGCCAGATCCTGGGTGTGGCACCCGTCCGCAGGACCTCACGCCCCCGGATCGACCACTGCACCGTGTCCGCCGCAGTGTCGCTCGCAACCACCAGGTCTTCGCTGAGCCGGGCCAGCTCTGGGGTGGTCCACTGCCCCTCGAGTGTGGCAGCCTCGTGGGCGAACTGGGCAACATCAAGCCGCTCGGGCGTATGGGGTCGAGACTTCATCGTCGACAGTTTACCGACCTGCCGCCCTGATACGGCCGGTATCGGACAATACGAGGATGTCGTCCTCTGCCTCCCCCCTGCCCCCGATCATCCTCGCCTCGACGTCGCGCTATCGCCACGAGTTGCTGGACCGACTCCGCCTGCCGTTCGCGGTGGTTTCACCCGAAGTCGACGAAACCCCTCGAGCAGGTGAATCGCCGGCCTTGCTGGCGATGCGCCTGGCATTGGCCAAGGCGCATGCGGTGGCTGCCCGACACCCGGATGCCGTGGTGATCGGTTCAGACCAGGTGGCCGACCTCGATGGCGAGCCGATTGGCAAGCCGGGCCACCACGGCCGTGCCGTGATGCAGTTGCGCCAGATGAGCGGGCGCACCGTCGTGTTCCAGACGGCCGTTGCGGTGGTCTGCCAGAACCGGAGTTTTGAACAGGCGATGCTGGAACCGGTGCGGGTGCGTTTTCGCCCCTTGAGCGACAGCGAGATCGAGAACTACCTGAGGGCCGAACAGCCCTATGACTGCGCCGGCAGCGCCAAGTCCGAAGGACTGGGCATCGCCTTGCTGCAGGCGATCGAATCCAGCGATCCGACGGCCCTGATCGGCCTGCCGCTGATCAAGACCTGCGACCTGCTGCGTGCGGCCGGTGTGCCGCTGCTCGGCCTGTGAGCCGGCCCTCGCCCCACGCTGCCCCGCCCGGGCGGCTGGTCCTGGTGCCCAACACCCTGGATTTCGGCACGGTGGACGGCGGCGCAGAACCACCGGACCTGCGCGGCGTGCTGCCGCTGGCCGTGATCGAGCAGGCCGCCAGCCTGCGGCACTGGGTGGTCGAAAATGCCAAGACGGCCCGTGCCTTTCTCAAGCGTGTGGATCGGATCGTGGCGCTCGGTACCCCGTTGCAGCAACTGGACATCGTGGAGCTGCCACGCCCGCCCAAGGGGCGAGGTCCGGCCGTCCAGCCGGGTGCCAGGATTGAGTTGCTGGCGCCTGCGCTGGCCGGCCACGATCTGGGGTTGCTGTCGGAAGCCGGCATGCCGGCCGTGGCCGACCCTGGGGCTGAACTCGTGAAGCTGGCGCATGACGCCGGGGTGCCGGTGGTGCCGCTGGTGGGGCCGTCGTCCCTGCTGCTGGCCCTGGCGTGCAGCGGCATGAACGGGCAGAGCTTTGCCTTCGTGGGCTACCTGCCGGTGCAGGACCCGGAGCGCGGCCAGCGCATACGCGAGCTGGAGGCGCTGTCACGCCGGCAGTCGCAGACGCAGCTCATCATCGAAACACCCTACCGCAACGAAGCCCTGCTCCAGGCGCTGCTGGCCCACCTGCAGCCCGGCACGCGACTCGCCGTGAGCTGCGGGCTGACGCTGGCCGAGGGCTGGACACGCAGCCTCACGGTGGAACGGTGGAGACAGTTGCGTGCGGACCAGCGCCCAAGTCTGCCGGGTGACCGCCCCGCGGTGTTCTCGCTGCTGGGCTGAACGTCACACCGGCGTGTCGGTCAGGGCTTCTTGCCGCCGCCCAGCAAGCTGGCCACCTTGCGCTTGGGCTTGATGAACGGTGAAAGTGCGCGGCCGGCAGGCGCAGCAGGTGCGGCAGCCACCGAGTGCTCCCAGGATGGGTCGGCATTCGGATCGGCTTCGTAGGGACGTGAGAAGAACGGGTCGGACGAGGCCTGCGAGCGGCGCGGCGCCGAGGGCGTCACCGGCATGGTTCGCACCGGGCGATCTTCCTCGTCGTCGGTCTGGCGGCGCGGGCGGCGCGGGCGGTCGTCGTCCAGCTCCAGGGCCTCGACCTCGATCTTCTTGCGGATGAGTTTCTCGATCTCGCTCACCAGGCGCTGGTCGGAGCGCGACACGAAGGAGATCGCGAGCCCCGACGCGCCGGCGCGACCCGTGCGACCGATGCGGTGCACGTAGTCTTCGGCGTTGAACGGGATGTCGAAATTGAACACCGCCGGCAGATCGGCAATGTCCAGGCCCCGTGCGGCCACATCGGTGGCCACCAGCAGATCCACCTCGGCACGCTTGAAGGCCTCGAGGGCCTTGAGACGTTCGTCCTGGGACTTGTCGCCGTGCAGGGCCGCGGTCCTCAGGCCGTCACGTTCGAAGGCCCGTGCCAGGCGCGCCGCGCCCAGCTTGGAGTTCACGAACACGATCGCCTGGCCGATCGAGCGCTCGCGCAGCAGGTGCCGCACCGCACGACGTTTGTCGTCGTCTTCGACCGCATAGAAGCGCTGTTCGACATTGGTGGCCGTGGCATTGGGCCGGGCCACCTCGACCAGGATCGGGTCCTGCAGATAGCTCTGGGCAAGCTTCTTGATCTCGGGCGAGAACGTGGCCGAGAACAGCAGCGTCTGACGCTGCTTGGGCAGATAGCTCAGGATGCGCTGCAGGTCGGGCAGGAAACCGATGTCGAGCATGCGGTCAGCCTCGTCGAGCACGACATACTCGACCTGCGACAGCACGCAGTTCTTGGCCTGGATGTGATCGAGCAGGCGCCCGGGTGTGGCGATCAGCACCTCGACGCCGCGGCGCAGCTCCTCGGTCTGCGGGTTCATGTCGATCCCGCCGAACACACAGGCCACGCGCAGCTGTGAGTGCTTGGCATAGGCCTTCACATTGTTCGCCACCTGGTCGGCCAGCTCCCGGGTGGGCGCCAGCACCAGCGCACGCACCGGGTGCCGCGCCGGCGAGGCACTGGCATTCTGGTGGCGCAGCATCTTCTGCAGCAGCGGCAGTGAAAACGCCGCCGTCTTGCCGGTGCCGGTCTGGGCGGCACCCATCACGTCACGGCCCGCCAGCACGATCGGTATCGCCTTGGCCTGGATGGGCGTCATCTGCGTGTAGCCCTGGTCGGCCACGGCACGCTGCAGCATGTCGTCCAGCGGCAGGGTGGCGAACAGGCCGCCCGGTGCCGGTTGGTCAGGAGATTCGTCGGTCGGTGCAGGAGGGGTCGTAGCGATCATCTGTACTTTCTCAGGCGTCCAGCGCCAGGGCTTCGCGCAGCGAAGGTGCCGAGGCATCCTTGGGCGCCAGGGCAGGAGGACCATCGAGCCGCGCAAGCGGCCAGTCTATGGCCAGGGAGGGATCGTTCCAGGCAATGGACCGTTCACAGTCCTTGGCGTAGAAATCGGTCGTCTTGTAGAGGAAGTGGGTGTCGTCGGCCAAAGCCAGGAAACCGTGGGCAAATCCCTCGGGGACCCACAGCTGGCGATGGTTTTCCGCACTCAGTTCCACACCGACATGCTGACCGAAAGTGGGAGACCCCGGACGGATGTCGACTGCAACATCATACGCTGCCCCCCTGACAACCCTCACCAGCTTGCCTTGCGGGTGGGGTGCGACCTGGTAGTGCAGGCCGCGCAGCACCCCCTTGCGGCTGCAGGAATGGTTGTCCTGGACGAAGGGGCGCGGCGCGGTCAGGCCGAGCCGGTTCAGCTCGTCGTGGAAGCGGCGTTCATTGAAACTTTCGCTGAACCAGCCCCGGTCGTCGCCGAAGACGGCCGGCTCGATGATCACGACCTCGGCAATCGCAGTGCGCAGCAATTTCATCAGTACACCGTTTCCTTGAGCATCTTCATCAGGTATTGCCCGTAACCGTTCTTGAGCATCGGCTGCGCCTGGGCCTCGACCGCCTCGGCGGTGATCCAGCCCGCACGGTAGGCGATCTCCTCGAGACAGGCGACCTTCAGTCCCTGGCGCTTTTCGAGCGTGGCGATGAAATGTCCGGCCTCGAGCAGACTGTCGTGCGTGCCGGTGTCCAGCCAGGCATAGCCGCGGCCCATGATCTCGACGTTGAGCTGCCCCCGCTCGAGGTACCAGGCATTGACGTCGGTGATCTCGAGTTCACCCCGCGCCGACGGCTTGATCTGCGCGGCAACGTCGCACACCTGCTCGTCATAGAAATACAGGCCGGTCACCGCGTAGTTGCTCTTGGGTGCCTTCGGCTTCTCCTCGATCGACAGTGCGCGCTTGTTGGCGTCGAAGGCGACCACGCCATAGCGCTCGGGGTCGCTGACGTGATAGGCAAACACGGTCGAGCCGGACTGCAATGCATGCGCGCGCTGCAGCGCTGGCTGCAGGTCATGGCCGTAGAAGATGTTGTCGCCGAGCACCAGGGCGCTGGGATGGCTGCCGACGAAGTCCCGGCCGAGGATGAAGGCCTGGGCCAGACCGTCCGGACTGGGCTGCACGCAGTAGCTGAGGTTCAGGCCCCAGCGGGAGCCGTCGCCCAGGAGTGCCTCGAAACGGGGGGTGTCCTGCGGGGTGCTGATGATCAGGATGTCGCGAATGCCCGAGAGCATCAGCGTGCTCAGCGGGTAATAGACCATCGGCTTGTCGTAGACGGGCAGCAGCTGCTTGCTGACGGCCAGCGTGGCCGGATGCAGGCGGGTGCCGGAACCGCCGGCCAGGACGATGCCCTTGCGTGCTTTCGAACTCATGATGGGTGCCTCATGGGGGTGTCAGCCGGTGATCTCGGCGAGCATGCGCTCGACGCCGGCGGTCCAGTGGGGGAGCTGCAGGTCGAAGCGTTCACGCAGGCGTTGCGTGGACAGGCGGGAGTTGCGGGGTCGGCGCGCCGGTGTGGGGAACGCCTCGCTGCCGACCGGCTCGATCGCATCGGGGGTGACCTTGATCGGGTGCCCGTGGCGGCGCGCCCAGTCGATCACATGGCAGGCGTACGCATGCCAGCTGGTCTGGCCGTCGGCCACCAGGTGGTACAGGCCCTGCACCTCGGGTTCACGCAGCGCCGTGCGCAGCATGTGGGCCGTGACGTCGGCGATCAGGTCGGCGCCGGTGGGCGCACCGATCTGGTCGTCGACGACCTTCAACTGGTCCCGCTCGGCCGCCAGCCTGAGCATGGTCCGCGCAAAGTTGCCGCCGCGCGCCGCATAGACCCAGCTCGTGCGCAGCACCAGATGCCGGCAGCCGCTGGCCTGGATGGCCTGCTCGCCTTCGAGCTTGGTCTGCCCGTACACGTTCAGCGGTGCCGTGGGAGCGTCTTCGCCGCGGGGGTGGTCCCCCGAGCCGTCGAAGACGTAGTCGGTCGAGTAGTGGACCAGCCACGCCCCGCACTCGCGGGCCACGGCGGCCAGCGCGGCCGGCGCCTGTGCATTGACCTGGCGGGCCACGTCCGTGTCGGACTCGGCACGATCGACCGCGGTGTAAGCCGCGGCATTGACGATCACGTCCGGGCGGGCCTGGCGCACCTGCTCGGCCAGCGCCTGCGGGTTCGCCAGGTCGGCGCCCTCGGCCCGGCCGAGCGGCAGGAGCTCACCCAGCGGTGCCAGCGCGCGTTGCAGTTCCCAGCCGACCTGCCCGGTCGGCCCCAGCAGCAGGATGCGTCGGTTCATCGTCGCGCGTCCGCTCAGGCGCTCACGGCCGTGGTGCCGTACTGCTGGTCCATCCACTGGCGGTAGGCACCGGTGCGCACGCTGTCGATCCAGGGCGAGTTGTCGAGGTACCAGCGCACCGTCTTGTCGATGCCGCTGTCGAAGGTCTCGGCGGGCATCCAGCCGATCTCGGATTCGATGCGCGTGGGGTCGATCGCGTAGCGGTGATCGTGCCCCGGGCGATCGGCCACGAAGGTGATCAGGTCCTCGTAGCGACCGCTCGCGCGCGGCCGCAGGGTGTCGAGCTTGCGGCAGATGGTGGTCACGACATCGATGTTGCGGATCTCGTTCTTGCCGCCGACGTTGTAGGTTTCGCCGGCACGGCCCTTGGCCAGCACCTGGCAGATGGCCTCGCAATGGTCACGCACATACAACCAGTCGCGGATGTTGCGGCCGTCGCCATACACCGGCAACGCCTTGCCTTCGAGGGCGTTGAGGATCATCAACGGGATCAGCTTCTCGGGGAAGTGATAGGGCCCGTAGTTGTTGCTGCAGTTGGTGGTCAGCGTGGGCAGGCCGTAGGTGTGGTGGTAGGCCCGCACCAGGTGGTCGCTGGAGGCCTTGCTGGCCGAGTACGGGCTGTTCGGGCGGTAGGCCGTGGATTCGCTGAAGGCCGGGTCGGTCTCGCCCAGCGAGCCGTAGACCTCGTCGGTCGACACGTGCAGCAGGCGGAAGGCATCACGATCATCGCCCGGCAGGGCCGTCCACCAGGCACGCACTTCCTCGAGCAGGCTGAAGGTGCCGACGATGTTGGTCTGGATGAACTCGCCCGGGCCATGGATGGAGCGGTCGACATGGCTTTCGGCGGCGAAGTGCAGCACGGCGCGCGGGCGATGGGTGCCGAGCAGGCGGCGCACCAGTTCGCGGTCGGCGATGTCGCCCTGCACCAGTTCGCACACGCCGGGCTTGAGCCAGGGAGCGATGGTGAGCGGGTTGCCGGCGTAGGTCAGCTTGTCCAGCACCACGACGGGCTCGCTGCTGCGGCTGAACCAGTGATGGATGAAATTTCCGCCAATGAAGCCGGCTGCACCGGTCACGAGAATCATCTTGGGGCTCCCTCTGGGGTGGTCAGGTCGATACCAGGCGTGTGGCGGCCAGGGCGGCCGGTGCGGCGATCTGGCCCGCCGGACACGACACGGCCGGCCAGAGGGCGCCGGGTGTGCGCGATTCTAACGCCCGGGTCCGACGCCGCAGCCCCTCACTCGCAGGGGCCGTGCCAGCGCCGGAACACCCCTGGCGGCATGGGATCGGGCTGAGCGAACAGCCCGGCACCGCGCTCGCGGGCCTGCCGCTCCAGCGCGGCATAGGCCCCCGCACCGTGCCGGTAGTGGTAGCTCCAGGCATGGCCTTCACGCACCAGCCAGGCCGCCACGTCGTCACCGTCGTGCTCGACCCGCCCGAGCCAACGTCGGTAGTCGTCGCGCCCTCGCAGGTCCACCTCGACCGTGCGTCCGATCAGGCGCGTGCGCAGGGCTTCGGCCGACTCCCGCCCCCAGGGCTGGCAACGCTCGGGGGCATCGATGCCGTCGATCCGGATCTTCAGCGGTTTGGCGCGCCGCTCGCCCGGGGCCGATGGGCCGGGACGGACCCACAGCGTGTCGCCATCGCTGACCCGTGTGACCTGCCCGATGACACGGGCCGGCTCGTCCGGCGCGGCCTGCACCGGACGCACCTGCAGGTTCAGCACCATCAAGGCACTGGCCAGCTTCATGAGCGTCAGTGTGTGCAGCACCGCAGCAGTCGGCCGTGGGGGGACGGGGGAGCCTTGGGACATGGGGCGCCGATGATGCCACGCACTCACGGGCCGGCCGCGCGTTCGGCGTCCTTCAGGATGCGCGCCAGGCGGTCGGCCAGCTTCTCGGTCGACAGTCGTTCGCGAAAGCGTTCGACCAGGAGCGGAAGGCTCATCGGACTGGGTTGCTGCAGCTCGATGACCACCCGCTCGCGGCTGCGCAGCGCAGCCAGCGTGGCCGCCAGGCGACGGATGTCCAGCTCCTGACTGAGCACCTCGGTTTCGGCCTGCCCGAGCAGCAGGTTGGTGGTGTCGTACTTGCGGAACACTTCGTAGAACAGGGCGCTCGACGCCTGCAGCTGCTTCATGCTGCGCGGCGCACCGGGGTAGCCTGAAAACACCAGGCCCGACACACGGGCGATCTCCCGGAAGCGGCGCTGCGCCAGTTCGCCCGAGTTGAGGCTGGCCAGCACGTCGGGCAACAGCTCGTTGTCGCTGAACAGGCTGCCGTCGTGCAGCGGCGACAGGTCGATCGGCTCCACGCCCAGCAGCTCGAACCCATAGTCATTGACCGACATGCTGAAGCTGTTGGCCCGGCGCCGGGCCAGGCGCCAGGCGATGAGGCTGGCCAGGCCCAGGTTCACGTTGCGCCCGGCAAACGGGTAGACGTAAAGATGCGACCCTTCGCGCGAGGCCCAGGTCTCGACCAGCACATGCCCGCTGCCCGGCAGGCGCGACACCCGAGCCTGCGCCTGCAGCATCGGGCCGGCCGCGGCCATCTCGGGCCCGCTGAATTCGCCCCGGGCAGCATCCTCCAGCAGCGCCAGCACGGCGTCGGCCATTTCGGTGGACAGTGGCATGCGCCCCCCACCCCAGCGCGGCACCGCCGCCTTGCGCCCGCGCGCCAGCCGCACGTAGGCCACCATGTCCTGCACCCGCACGAATTCGAGCAACCGGCCGCCGAACAGGAAGCAGTCGCCCTTTTTCATGCGGGCGATGAAGCTCTCCTCGACGCTGCCCAGCTTCTGGCCGGTGAGGTACTTCACCAGCATGGAGGCATCGCTCACGATCGTGCCCACCTGCAGGCGGTGACGCCGCGCGATGCCGGCATCGCTCACCTGGTGCACGCCGTCGATGTGGCGCACCCGGTGGTACTCGGGGTAGGCATGCAGGCTGGCGCCGCCGCGCTCGACAAACGCCAGCGCCCATTGCCATTCGTCTTCGGTCAGTCCGCGGTAGGCATGGGTGCTCATCACCTCGCGTCGAAGTTCGTCGGCCCTGAAGCCGCCGCCCAGCGCCACCGTCACCAGGTGCTGCACCAGCACGTCCAGCGGCTTGTCCGGCGACTCGCGGCTTTCGATGCGGCCGGCCTGCGCCGCGCGGCGCGCCGCCGCGGCCTCGATCAGCTCGAGCGTGTTGGTCGGCACCAGCGTGATGCGGCTGCTGCGCCCGGGGGCATGCCCGCTGCGTCCGGCGCGCTGCAGCAGCCGTGCCACCCCCTTGGCCGAGCCGATCTGCAGCACACGCTCGACGGGCAGGAAGTCCACGCCCAGGTCCAGCGAAGACGTCGCCACCACGGCCTTGAGGCGCCCCTCCTTGAGGCCCTGCTCGACCCATTCGCGCACCTCCTTGTCCAGCGAGCCGTGGTGCAGCGCGACCAGGCCAGCCCAGTCCGGCCGCGCGTCGATCAGCATCTGGTACCAGATCTCGGCCTGGGAGCGGGTGTTGGTGAAGACCAGGCTGGTGGCCGCCCGTTCGATCTCGTCGACCACCGGGGCCAGCATGCGCGAGCCCAGGTGGCCGGCCCAGGAGAACCGGCCGGGTTCTGGCGGGATCAGGGTATCGATCACGAGCGACTTGTCGATGCGTCCCTGCACCAGTTCGCCGTTGTCCGTGCCCAGCAGCACCTGCAGCGCTTCGCGCAGGTTGCCCAGCGTGGCGCTCAGGCCCCAGACCACCAGGCCCGGGCACCACTGGCGCAGGCGGGCCAGTGCCAGTTGCACCTGCACGCCACGCTTGTTGCCCATCAGTTCATGCCATTCGTCCACCACAACCACGCGCACGGTGGCCAGTTCGTCGCGAGCCCGTGCGCGGGTCAGCATCAGGCTCAGCGATTCAGGCGTGGTGACCAGTGCGGTGGGGAAGCGCCGGTCTTGGCGCGCGCGCTCGGCCGACGGCGTGTCACCGGTGCGCAGGCCCAGCGTCCAGCCCGGCGCAAGTTCGTCCAGCGGCAGCCGCAGCGCCTTCGCCGTGTCGGCCGCCAGGGCGCGCATCGGCGTGAGCCAGAGGACCTGCAGGGGCGGCGCGGCGGCACGTTCGTGCCGCTCGACACCCGGCGCCCGGGCCCGCAGCAAGGCTCCCATCCACACCGCATAGGTCTTGCCCGAGCCCGTGGTGGCGTGCAGCAGCCCGGATCGCCCGGCCGCCATGGCCTGCCAGACGGCACGCTGGAAGTCGAAGGGCTGCCAGCCCTGTCGCTCAAACCAGGCTTCGGGAAGGCCGCACGGGGACGGAAGGCGATCGCCGCTCATGATGGTGCGCATTGTGAGGGCCCCCAAGGCCGGGCTGCGCCCAGCCCGCCCCCCGAGGGGGCCAAGGAAACTTGGGGCGGCCCGGCGTTTCCTTGTGAGCTTTGGCGCGAGCAGGCTGCGTCCACCACAGCACCAGCAGCGTGGCCAGGATGGGCAGGTCCTTGACGAGCGGACCGCAGTGTTCGATGGTGAGCTCGGGCATGTTCCAGGCAGCCGTGAGGGTGTAGCCGAGCACCGCGCCGCATTGCGTGGCATAGGCCCACGCCCCCGGGCGCACCAGCAGCCATATGCCCAGGCCCGTGTTCAGCACGCAGGTGGCCCACACCATGGCCAGCCCGGCCGACCCCTCGAAACCGTACCGGGCCAGCAGGTCGAACACCGGCGAGGCCTGCGGGACTGCGGCCGTGGCGGCGGCCGTGCAGAGCCACATCGTTGCCAGCGACAGGCGCAGCAGCGCCGAGAGCGCGGGCGGCAGCGTGGCCTCAGGTGCACGGGCCGTCGCCTCCAGCGACAGGGCCGACGCCAGCGAGGTCGGCTCGCGCCCGAGCCACGCCGGCAGCGCATTGCTGCGGGTGGTGCTGCCGGCTTCCAGCATGTCCAGGGTGTCAGGACTGAACACCTGCTGGGGCAGCCAACGCGCCACACGGGCCCCGACCCGCATCAACGGCATCGGCACCGGGCACCAGAGCGGGTCGGCCAGGCCCTGCACCTGTCGATGACAGGCGAGCATCTCGCGGTAGCTCATCGCCTTCGGTCCGGCGACCTCGAACACCTGCCCCAGCGCGTCGGCGGATTCGCTCAGGCGGACGATGAACTCGGCCAGCTCCAGCACATGCACCGGCTGGACCTGCTGGCGCCCCCGCCCGGGCAGGCCCACGACGGGCAGGCTGGCCAGTTGCGCAAACAGGGCCGCGCTCTGGCTGCCCGGCCCGAACACGAGCGACGGGCGGACCACCGCCCAGTCGATCGCGCCGGCCAGGCCCATCAGGGCCTCGTCGGCGACCAGCTTGGTCAGCGCATAGGGTGAATCCAGGGCCGCCTCACCACGCCCCACACCCAGCGCGGACACCTGGATCACTCGCCCGACCCCGGCCAGCGCCGCCCCGCGGAACAGCGCCGCCGGGCCGGCCGCATGAACCCGCTCGAAGCTTTCCCCCGCTCGCGGCACCAGGACACCCACCGCATTGACGATGAGGTCGAAACCGCCGGCCTCCTGCAGTCGGCGTGCCCATTCGCCGGGGGTGAGCGGCTGGTTGAAGTCCACCGCCAGCCAGTCGATGGCGCTGCCGGATGCCGGCGCACGCCGCTGCCCGCACACGACCTGGTGACCGTGCGCCTGCAAGGTGCGCACGACAGCCGACCCGACACAACCGGTGGCCCCGCAGACGAGCGCCTTCATGATTCCTGCTCCGGCAACCCGCACGCACCCGCACGGCAGGCCTGCATGGCCCGCAGCCGGCGGCGGGCGCGCGCGGCGGCCACCCGTTCGATCAGCGGTGCCGCCACGCGCGACACGGCATACCGATGGCGCGCGAACACGAGGTAGGCCCGGTCGAACACCGGGCGCAGCCCCGGCCAGGACGTCGGACGCAGCACCCAGCCCAGTCCCGCGGCGGCATAGGCGAGCCGCAGCACTTCGACCCCCTGGATCAGGCGTCCGTCTGCCGTCACGCCGCAGATCGACGCCTGCATCGTCTCGAGACTCGCACCGTAGGCAGATGGATCGAACTCGGCGTCCGAGATGTCGACGAAGTGCAGACTGCCGGGCCGGGCTCGTTCTCTCAGGCTGTCCATCTCGAGCCGGCACACCGGGCAGGCGCGGTCGTAGAGCAGCGTCAGAGGGTAGATCCCGGGTGTGTGCTTTGCCATGGTGATCGGCCTTTCGTTCTGCAATTTCTGTCTACACAGAAATACTTCGCCAAAAAAATGCCGGGCAGTCCTGCCCGGCCCGGTCTCAGGGGCCCAACAACTGCCCGGCGGCGTCTGCGTCGCGCGGCGTTGCGGTGTCACCGGCCGGCAGCGGCTCGCGCCCGAGCAGCTTCTTGATGCGCGCGCCCAGCCGCAGCACCTTGGTCAGGGTTTCGGTGTCCAGGCGCAGCATCTCGTCACTCCACAGCGTGAGCGTCTCGAGCAGTTCCAGTGTTTCCTTCATGCGCAGCCGCGCCTCGGCCGGATCACGCGTGATGCCGGGGTCGGCCAGCAGTTCGCGCAGCACCTCGACAGTCGGGGCGATCTCGCGCCGCTGCCGCTCACGCACGATGGTGCGCAGCAGCTCCCAGACATGGGTCGAGGTCTCGAAATGGTCCCGGCGATCGCCGGGGATGTGCACGAGCTTCACCAGGTTCCAGCCCTGCAGCTCGCGCAGGCTGTTGCTCACGTTGGAGCGGGCGACCTGCAGCGTGTCGGTGATCTCCTCGGCATGCATGGGCCGCCCGGTGATGTAGAGCAGCGCATGGATCTGGGCCACGGTGCGATTCACGCCCCAGCGTGTGCCCATCTCGCCCCAGTGCAGCACGAACCGGTTCAGGGTGGGTGAAAGTTGCATGGACTCAATGTAGTTTTCGCAGAAGTTTCTGTCAATACAGAAACTCCAATACCATCGCCCCGCGATTCAGGCCGTGACGATCCAGCCTTCGATCGGGTCGACCCCAGCCGGCAGACCAAAGCCCGGGCGGGTGGCCGCCCAGGCGGCCTGCACCATGCACAGCACCGCATCGAGCGTGTCGCCACTGGCATCGTCGACCAGGGCGTCGCGCTGGGCCGAGCTCAGACGCACGCGCACGCCCAGCCGCGAGCGGCCCTCCACCAGCGCCTCGACCAGATCCTTGCGGGCGATCAGTCGCTCGGGGGTCTGGCGGGCGCGGTCATCACTCTTGTAGCTGCGGTTGCCGAGCAGCTCACGGGCCAGCAGTCCGGGGTAGGCCTCCAGCGCCACGCGACGGGGGTCGCCGTCGTGCAGTCCAGGCAGATGGACGCCCGCGGCCAGCAGCGCCGGCACGCCCGCGTGCAGCATGTAGGCCACCGGCGGGTTGACCCATTTCATCGAGGGCGACGACCCGGCCGGGCGGTCGGTGGCACGGTGGGCGAACTTGCCGCCCGGCGGCCGGGCATCGCAGAACGCGGCAAAGGTGTCTCGGATCTGCGCGCGCGTGAGCCGGGTGTAGTGCTGCATCAACGCAGACCACTCGATTGGCCAGCCCAGTTGCTCGACCAGTTCGCGAGGCAGGCCGAACGGAAAGTCGAATCCGCCGACCCATTCGAGCGGCTGCGCCAGCCAGGCGGCAAAGGTGTCATGCCGCTCGAAGGTCGCCCACTGCTGAAGCCGCACGACCGGCCCCGCTGCCTCTCCCTGCGCCAGGACGATGGGCTTGCGCCGGCTCGGGCTGCTGCTGAAGTCGACCC